>DATDRO010000137.1:0-8444 GCA_035291685.1 Nitrospirota bacterium
CTGTCGTTCGGCAAGAGCCGGGCGAAGCTCTCGTCCTCGACCCAGAAGAAGGTCACGTTCAAGGAAGTGGCCGGCGCCGATGAAGCGAAGGAAGAGCTGCAGGAGATCATCGAGTTCCTGCGCGAGCCCCAGAAGTTCCAGAAGCTGGGCGGCAAGATCCCCAAGGGCGTGCTGCTCGTCGGCCCTCCGGGCACGGGCAAGACGCTCCTGGCGCGGGCCATCGCCGGAGAGGCCGGCGTTCCTTATCTTTCGATCAGTGGCTCCGATTTCGTCGAGATGTTCGTGGGCGTCGGCGCATCGCGCGTCCGCGACCTCTTCGAGCAGGGCAAGAAACAGGCGCCGTGCATTATCTTCATCGATGAGATCGACGCCGTCGGCAGACACCGCGGCGCGGGGCTCGGCGGCGGTCATGATGAGCGCGAACAGACGCTGAACCAGCTTCTTGTCGAGATGGACGGGTTCGAGAGCAACGAAGGCGTTATCCTTATAGCGGCAACCAACCGACCCGACGTGCTCGACCCCGCCCTCCTCAGGCCGGGCAGGTTCGACCGGCAGGTGGTCATACCGCGGCCGGACGTAAACGGCCGTCTCGGCATACTCAAGGTGCACACGCAGAAGATCAAGCTTTCCCCGGAGGTTGATCTCGGCTCCATCGCCCGCGGTACGCCGGGACTTTCAGGCGCCGAGCTCGCGAACCTCGTGAACGAGGCCGCGCTCCTGGCCAGCAGGCTGAGCAAGACGCAGGTCGAGAACGACGACTTCGACCGGGCCAAGGACAAGATACTCATGGGCCTTGAGCGGAAGAGCATGCTGATCAGCGACGAGGAAAAGCGCATCACCGCGGTCCATGAAGCCGGCCATACGATCGTTGCGAGGCTCATTCCCGGCACCGACCCCGTGCACAAGGTCTCGATCATCCCGCGCGGTATGGCCCTCGGCATCACGCTCCAGCTCCCCATGGCGGACAAGTATCATTACAGCCGCGAATACCTCCTGAACGACATTGCCATCTTCATGGGAGGCCGCGCAGCCGAGGAGATCGCGCTCCAGCAGATGACCACCGGCGCGCGCAGTGACATCGAACGGGCAACGTCCATGGCGAGAAGGATGGTGACGGAATGGGGCATGAGCGACAAGCTCGGCCCGCTCTCCTACGGCAAAAAGGAAGAGCAGATATTCCTCGGTCGCGAGATCGCGCAGCATCGGGACTACAGCGAACACACCGCGATCGAGATCGACAACGAAGTGAAGCGCATCGTGACCGAAAACTACGATCGGGCAAAGCGGATCATCACCGAGCGCAGGGAAACGCTTGACCTGCTGACCAAGGCCTTGCTCGAAAAAGAGACCCTCGACGCCGGCGATATAGACGAGATCATGAACCTCCAGCCCACGGCAGCGTAGCAGGGGAAATCCCGGGTCACCGGCGCCGAATGACAAACAAGCACCAGTGACCAGATATCCATGATCAAACAGTTTGAGTTTGGAATCTGGTTGTTGAAATGTATTTTCGTCCGTCTCTGCGACCGTCGCATTCTCCGCAGCAACCGTTTGACATTTCCGCATGAAGTTCGAGAAGGAGTCAGATGGAGCCTGTCCTCAGGATTCTGGACCACGGAACAGCGGCCGTAGCCATACGCAGCGTGACCAGGGAACAGGCCTCTCTCATACGTAATATTCCCGGCCCCCTTCCCTCTTCCGCCGCTGCCCACGCCTCGTCCTCAAAACAGCCGAACACGAATGAAGTCATCCTTGCCGGAACTCCGGACCAGCTCCGGGAATTTCTCAAGGCAATGACTAAAAACCCCGGCACCGAACAACTTTCAAAAAAGATCAAGACTTTGCTTGACAACTACCTCCGTTCAGATTATAAAATCAAGTGCAGGGGAACGGTCCTCGATCTCAATGCCCGCACCCACATCATGGGCATCCTGAACGTGACGCCCGATTCGTTTTCAGACGGCGGCCGGTATCTTGACACGGACAGGGCGGCAAAACGCGCGCGGGAAATGGCCGCCGAGGGCGCGGATATCATCGATATCGGCGGAGAGTCCACGAGGCCCGGCGCCCGTCCCCTGTCCGAAGACGAGGAGCTCGCAAGGATCATCCCGGTCATCCGGCAACTCGCCGGCGAGCTGACGACCCCCATCTCCGTCGACACCTACAAGTCAGCGGTCGCGGAGAAGGCGTTGGCAGCAGGGGCTTCGCTGGTCAATGATATCAGCGGGCTCAGGTTCTCGCCGGACATGGCGAAAGTGGCTGCGGACCATGGCGCCGCCGTGGTCATCATGCACATCAAGGGCACGCCCCGTGATATGCAGGAGAAACCCGTCTATGCCGACGTCGTAACAGAGGTTGCGCAATACCTCGAAGAGGGCGTAGCGATGGCGGTCTCCGCGGGCGTGGACCGGGAGCAGATACTGATCGATCCGGGCATCGGATTCGGCAAGACCCTTGAGCACAACCTGACGATCCTTGAGCGCCTCGGCGAATTCCGCGCGATCGGCAGGCCGGTCCTGCTCGGCACATCAAGGAAGAAGTTCATCGGAACGGTCCTTGACGCCCCCGAGGCGGAGCGCCGGCTCGAAGGCACCGCGGCCACGGTGGCGCTCGGGATCGAGCGGGGCGCGCGGGTCATGCGCGTGCACGACGTGGCGCAGATGGCCAGGGTGGCAAGGATGACCGACGCGATATTAAAACGAAATTCCAAATTACAAACAGCAAATGACAAATAAGGTTCAAATTTCTACCGGTTTGAATCTTGATGGTCTCGTAATAAGCCCGGAAAGCCGTCTTTGCGAGCGAAGCGAAGCAATCTCGCCGTTCGTAACTGATCGGAAAAATGAGATTGCCGCGTCGCTCCGCTCCTCGCAATGACAGCGCAGGGGACTTTTTACGAATGCATCCATCTTGAATTTTTATTATTGGACTATTTTTGTGATTGGTGAGTTGTAATTTGAGATCTTAAGGTATCCCTGATGACCAATTTTGCCGAACTGAAAGAGGTGCTGGCGCACTACCGGCCGTTCCAGGACACGGTTGATATTGCGCTCACCTATTATATTTTCTACCGCCTGCTCATCATCATCAAGGGCACGCGCGCCTTCCAGATGCTCATCGGCATCGGGCTGATCGTCCTCGCGCTCATCGCCTCGCGGGCGCTCGAATTCTACACCCTCGACTGGCTCATCCACAGCTTCTGGTCGCAGATCGTGATCGCCGTCGTGGTCGTGTTCCAGCCCGAGATCAGGCGGACGCTTGCCCAGGTCGGCGAGCGGCGCTTTTTCAAAAGCCTGTCGCCCGTCGAGGAATCAAAGTTCATCGAAGAAACGGTCAAGGCCTCGGTCTCCATGGCCAATAAGAGGATCGGCGCCCTCGTCGTTCTGGAGCGGGAAACGGACCTTTCGACGATCGTCGAGATGGGCACCGAACTGGACGCCAAGGTCAGCAAGGAACTGCTCGTGAGCATCTTTCTCCCCTACTCGCCGATCCACGACGGAGCGGGGATCATCAGGAACGGGCGCATCATAGCGGCAGGCTGCTTTCTGCCGTTGACCCTCTCGTCGAACCTCTCGAAAGCGCTCGGCACGCGGCACCGGGCCGCCGTGGGGCTCACGGAAGAGTCCGACGCGGTGGTGGTGGTCGTGTCCGAAGAGACGGGAGAGATCTCCGTGGTGATGGACGGGGTGATCGAGCGCAACGTGGACGCACCCACGCTCAGGAAGATGATCTCGGACGTGTTCGTGAAAAAGAAGAAAAAGTGACGGTTTCGTAAAAAGTCCGAAACCGTCACCCTGAGCGAAGCGAAGGGTCTTTCAACATATTGTTAAAGCGAGATTCTTCGCGGAGTTTATCCTGAGCGACCGAATCGAGATTCTTCGGCTTCGCCTCAGAATGACAAAACAGGAAAACGCCATGGATCACCGTAAAATCTTCATCGAAAACTGGGGCCTCAAACTCGTCTCGCTCGTTCTGGCGCTGATGCTCTGGGTCTACGTAACATCCAAGGGCAAGACGGAGCTGACGCTCACCGTACCGCTTGAGTTCCGGAACATCCCGCAGGGCATGGCGATCGTGGGAGAGGTCGCCGGAACGCTGGAGGTGCGCGTGCAGGGACAGGAGCGGGACCTCAGGGATATTTCCTCCGGAAAAAAGGTGACCGGTATCCTCGACCTGTCTCGGGCCGTTGCCGGAGAAAACCTTATCAGCATTTCACCGGACGATATCAGCCGCCCTGCACGGGTGGCGGTAATGAACATATCGCCGTTCGAGGTGTGGGTAAAGCTCGAACACCTCATCCGGAAGACCGTCAGGCTGAAACCGCGTCTCCGGGGCGCCCCCGCCGAGGGGTATGCCCTCGCGGGCGTCTCCGTGAAGCCCCCGCGGATCACCGTTGAAGGGCCGGTGGATGTCCTCCAGGAGCTCGGATCGATCGAGACCATGCCGATCGACATTAAAGGATCGCGGGTGAACATCACGATCGAGCCGAAGATCGACTACCAGGGCAGACCCATCAGGATACTGGAAAAGGATATCACCGTAAAGGTGTTCATCGCGAGGGTACCGAAATGAGAAAGCTCTTCGGAACAGACGGCGTGAGGGGGGTGGCGAACCAGGACCCCATGACATCGGAGATGGCCCTGCGCCTCGGCCGGGCGGCGGCCCATGTCTTCCGCGATTCCTCCCGCCGTCACCGCATCGTTATCGGCAAAGACACGCGGCTCTCGGGCTATATGATCGAGAGCGCCCTCACCTCGGGCATCTGTTCCATGGGCGTCGACGTGCTCCTGGTGGGTCCCGTGCCCACGCCGGGGATCGCGTTCCTGACAAGGAGCCTCCGTGCGGACGCGGGCGTCGTCATATCAGCGTCCCATAACTCATATGAAGACAACGGCATCAAGTTCTTCGGCCGCGACGGATTCAAGCTTCCCGATGAGATCGAGGCGAAAATAGAGACCGTGATGTTCTCAGGAGAGATAGAGGCCATCCGGCCGACCGCTGCGGAGATCGGCAAGGCATACCGCATCGACGACGCCATCGGCAGATATAACGAGTTCGTAAAATCTTCGATCCCGCGCGGCATGGACTGCTCCGGCCTCCGCGTGGTCGTGGACTCGGCCAACGGCGCCGCATACAAGATCGCCCCCCGCATTCTCATCGAGCTCGGCGCCGAGGTCATCTCTCTCTACGACCAGCCGAACGGCGTGAACATCAATCAGGGCTGCGGCTCGCTCCATCCCGAGGTCATTGCGCGGGCGGTGACGGCGAACAAGGCGCAGATCGGCATAGCCTACGACGGCGACGCGGACCGGGTGATCCTGTGCGATGAAAAAGGGACGGTGGTGGACGGCGACGGCATTATGGCGATCTGCTCCCTCCAGATGATCAAGCAGGGCAGGCTCAGGCACAACACCCTCGTGGCAACGGTGATGAGCAACCTCGGTCTCGAGCTGGCGCTCAAAGACGCCGGGGGAAAGCTTGTCCGCGTCTCCGTCGGCGACCGCGCGGTAATGGAAAAGATGATCGAAGGCGGGTACAATCTCGGCGGCGAACAGTCCGGGCATATGATCTTCCTTGATCACAACACGACCGGCGACGGGCTTGTCACGGCGCTCCAGGTCCTCGCCATCATGAAGCAAACAGGGAAACCGCTGTCGGAGCTCGCGGCCTGCATGAAGACCTATCCCCAGACTCTCGTAAATGTAACCGTGAAAAAGCGGCGAGACCTCGCCGCGATCCCCGAGATCACACAGCGGATCACGGAGGTGGAAAAGACCCTCGAAGGCCGGGGCCGCGTCCTCGTGCGCTACTCCGGCACCGAGCCCAAGGTGCGCGTGATGCTCGAAGGCGAGGACGGGGCCGAGATCAAACGGCATGCCGCGGACCTCGCCCGCCTCATCGAACAGAAGCTGGGTTGATATACCGGAGGAGGTCTCGACATGGAGAATCGTGAGAAAGTGATACTGAGGTTCCTCGATGGGAAGCGGCTGAAAGGATACATAAAAAATGTCACCATTGCGGATGATTATGTGTTCATTGAAGAGGAGGGATCGCCGAATTCCGAAAAGGTGAGGGTCAAAGATCTGAAGGCGATCTTCTTTGTCAAGAACTTTGAGGGAAACAAGGATTACCGGGAGAGAAAGTCTTTTACCGGCACGACGTCTTCCTGTAAAAGGGTCTTTGTGAGATTCAGGGACGGGGAATCCATGACCGGATGCATCGACGGCGATACGCCATGGGAGAAGGGCTTTTTTCTCGAGTCTCAGAAGGGCAATGGATTTTTTCTCAAACCTGCCGACGGCGATAGCAACAATATACGGATCTTCGTCATAGCAAGCGCGGTTAAAGATGTAGCAATGATAGGAGGATGAGACCCGTTATTCTCATCACTCTCGCCTTTCTCTCCGGCCTTCTCCTCGGCCGCGGCCTCCTCTCTTTTCCCTTTACGATCGCGGTCCTCGTGATCGCCGCGTTTCTTGTTTCCGGGCTTCGGGTGCGGTTCAACAGGCTCTCTCTTCGACGTCTTGCGCTCATCTCCGTCCCCTGCTTCCTTGGCATTGTTTCCTATTGCTACTCGGCAGCGTACCTCCCGCCGGACCATTACGCGCGCATTCTTCCTGTTGATGAAACAACAGTTCACGCGATGAGCGGCAGGATCGATTCCCCGCTTGACCGCGATCCCGGCAGGACCGCCTTTATCATGGCGCTCCGGGAGATCGACGGCGCGCCTGCTTCAGGCAGGGTGCGCGTGAGCGTCCGTGATGAACGGACGGGCCTGGGCTTCGGCGATACCATTCGCCTCTCCAGCCGCTTGTACCGGCCGAGGGGATTCAAAAATCCCGGCGCGTTCGACTATCCCTCATACCTCGCCGCTCAGGGGATCTACGGGACCGCGGCCATCAAGAACGCCGGCCGCATCAAGCTCGTGCATCGCGGCCGGGGAATGTTCAGGACCATCCAGGACTGGCGCGAGCGGATACATGGATCATTCCTCGCATCGACCGCCGGGGCGGGCTCCGCGATACTCCAGGCGATGGTCCTCGGCGAAGAAGGGGGACTCACGGACGAGATGCGGGACCGCTTCATGGCCGCCGGGGTCACGCATATCATTTCCATTTCAGGATCGCACCTGGGCATGGTGGCGGTCATCTGTTTTGGTTTGATCAGGGCGCTGATGTTCCTCATGCCCGAGCGCTTCTACCACCGCCTGACCATTCACGCGGACCCGAAGAAGATCGCGGCCTGGCTTACCTTCCCGCTCGTCATTTTCTATACCGCTCTTGCCGGAGGACAGGTCGCGACCATCCGCTCGCTCATGATGATCTCGGCCGCGCTGTTCGCCCTGATCCTGGACCGGGAGAACGGTCTCATGCATTCGCTCGCAACCGCGGCCCTGCTCATCCTTATCGTGAGCCCGCAGGCCGTCTTCGACATATCCTTTCAGTTATCATACATCTCCGTGATCTCCATCGGTTATGTGGTCACGCTTTGGAGCGACCTCCAGGTCAAGGCGGTCGGGGTTCTTCAGAAGATGAGGAACAGCGCCATCCTCCTCATTGCCATATCCCTCTTCACAAGCCTCGTCACCGGACCGCTCGTTGCGCGCTATTTCAACCAGGTCTCGGTCGCGGGCGTCATATCGAATATGATCGTTGTCCCCTTCGCGGGCATCGTCGTTGTCCCCCTGGGCCTCGGCTCCGGAATCCTGTCCCTGTTCACCCATCATCTGCCGCTGGCAGCCGTCAATCAGGCCGTAGCCGATGCGTTCGTCAATGTCGTCTCATTCTTTTCCCGCCTCCCCTTTGCGGAGTTTCACCCTCCCGCCCCTTCGGTGTTCTGGCTGCTGGTGTATGCCGTCTTTCTCGCCTCCTGTGCGGGCTACGTGAGGTCAAGGCTCCTCTACCGGTTCAAGCCCTTCGAAAGCCCATCCGCGGTTTCCAAATCCCGCGTCGCCGTGATGGCCGGCTCGGGAGCCGTACTGCTCCTCTCGTTCGCATTTTCGTTCCTGCCCGCACACCGCGACCGCGTCAGTTTTATCGACGTCGGTCAGGGGGATTGTACGCTCGTCGAGCTCCCTTCAGGCAAGAACATCCTGATCGACGGCGGTGGCACGTATGACAACCGTTTCGATATCGGCAGGCGCGTCGTAGCGCCCTTCCTCTGGAACAGGGGGATCCGGAATCTGGACCTCATGGTCCTCTCGCATCCCCATCCTGACCATATGAACGGTCTTAGGTACCTTGCGGGAAAATTTCCTGTCTCTGAGATGTGGGTGAACGGGCAGGACCCTGGCACCGCCGGATACCGCGATCTAAAACGAACAATTGAAGACAGGGGCATACGATGCAGGACCGTGGAGGGAGGTGGGAAGACCGAGCGCATCGGAGGCGCGGACGTTCGCGTGCTCCACCCTGCCCCCGGATTCTCTGTTCGCGGCAAGAAGG
>DATDRO010000138.1:0-2823 GCA_035291685.1 Nitrospirota bacterium
TTCCCTCCTTGCTGTGAAACGTGCAAAAATCATCGGCTCATCTCAAGTTATGGTGCAAAAGCTATGAGGAGCGCCATGCGCTCGCGGATCCTCAGCACGCGGTCCACGATCAGCGTCGCCAGAAGCACCTGGATGGGCACAAAGGCCGGGTCCTGGAAGAGATAAAAGAAGGTATCGCGCGGCGCGTGAAATATTTTTATCTGCTCCCTATAGAGGGGCATTGATGCACCGACAAGCGACAACCCCGGGACGATCCGCCATGTTAACCGTTTCATCCGTCAGATCCCTTTTTTAATGCGCGAACTTTCCTGCCTCGTATTCCTTTTCGAGCCGCTTGTAGAACTTCATGCTTTTCATCTCCGGCAGCGCGAAGTTCCCCTTCAGGTTCCACTTGTCCTTGAACGGCACAAGCCCCCTGGCCATGGGGCCTTTGTTCGGGCCCTTGAAGTCCGTGACCCGCAGCCCTTTCTTGTCGGCGATGATCGTGTACGAACCGTCTTCCACGTCTTTGTACGAACCCGCGCTGAACGACGTGATGATCTTCTGGCTGGTCGATGCATGGCAGCTCTTGCACGCCCGGGACTTGCCAAGGCCGTGCGCGATCCGGTCGACATTCAGCCAGACCAGGGTATCATGGTCAGTGTCATCGAGGTTCTTCACAAGCGCGGTAATGGCATAGGAGTCGTTCGAAAAATAGCGTCTCTCGATTCTCACGTCCGGCTTGTCCCTGAACAGCAGCCTCTTTGAGAGTTTTACTTCAGCCGCCTTCACGTTGCCTGACGTATGCGGCACCACGTGGACGGGGATCCAGGTCCCCTTCGGATTTTTTACGAGCACCGGAGGTATGGCATCAACGGTATAGTCCTGGATCCTCGTGGCCGGGTTTTCCCTGCCCGCCTCACCTCCGACGGTCCAGAAATTAAACGCGTAACCGCCGATGAGCGCGGCGTGGCACGCGGAGCAATCCAGTTTCCGGTGCATGCCGCTCTTGTGTTCGGCGACCTCTTTTGCATGACATTTCGCGCAGTTCACATCCCGCCTCAGGTCCCCGTGGTTGCCGGTAGCGGTGTTCGACTCGTGGCAGTCAACACAGGGCATTCCCCTCTGCGCGTGGATGTCCGGCTTGTCTTTCAAGATCTTTTTCCCTTCCTCGGTCGCCTGCGCAAGATCACCGCGGAGATACCCGTCGCCGCGTCGCCGCTCGAGCGGGCCCGCGTGGCAGGCAAAAGACCTCCCCCCGCCGTAGCAGGAAAGGGGCTCCGGCTTCTTCACAAAGGTGTGGGTGCCCTTCCGGGGATCGTTCGCATCTTTTTTCCCGGGACTGTAGTGACAGTCCAGACAGCCCACGTGGCACTGATTGCAGTTCCTCTGCATATTGAAAGCAACATCTGTCGGAATCGGCGTCGCGGAATGCTTGTTGAACAGCTTCACGTTCTCATCGGTGAACGCATCCTGGTCGGGCTGGGAAAGCTTGCCGAGCCAGAGACCGCAGCTCTGCGGCCCCACGGGACCCGTCCAGAACACGTACTGGCTGTGCGCGTGCACGTCCGGAGACCCGCCCATGGAGCTCTTGAGGAAGCCGGCGACCTTGTCCGGATGGCACTTGCCGCAGGTCTTCTGCGCGATCCCGGGGTTGAACGCGAGGGTCCCGGGGTTTTTATCGTGCCAGATGATCGTCCGGTAATCCAAATTGTCCTTGAGTTCGCCCTCCACAAGGCGTTTTGGACCGAGCTGCGTTGCCCTGTTCTTGCCCCTCGGTTCAAGGAACGGCCAGTCCTTCACGTCCTGCGCCGTCATCTCGGAGCGCGTGAGGGCGCTCCCTTTTTTGTTGACGGCCCTGAGCGTCAGCACTCCCTTGTGCGCATCCTCCTTGGTCACAGCCAGGGGGTCACCAAGGTGGCAGTCAGTGCAGGCGGCCAGCATTTTTGTCTGCGACTGAATATCCGCGGCCGTTACAATGAACTGGGGATATCCGAGTTGCTTCATCTTTTCCGCATCTGAATGGCAGCCGACACAGACTTCGCCGGCAAAGGCATGGCCGGCGATCATCGTGAATATTCCGGAGAGGAGGAAAAACGCCGATAGCTTTTTCATAAAGACCCCCTGTTACTATTCCGTTGTGACCTTGGAAATGTGAGATTGATGTTCTTTCGGGTGTGATAATATCATTATATCAGAAAAAGGATTGCGAAATAAACAGAAAAGGAAGATTGAGCTCCGTCAAGACAGTATGCCCTCGCTGTCATTCATCACAAAACGGACGAGACCTTTGAGAAGGAGAAGCTCTGCGCCCGACATGGCCTTTTCAGCCGGCATGCCGACGAAACCGGTTTTGTCCTATCAGCGTTCGTCCTTGTCAATCCGCGGCAAAATATGTAGCCCCCACTCAGCCGGGAGAGATCCCTGTTCTCCGGGCACATACCCGGTCACCCTTAAGGGTTTGTTGCGATCAGCTTCGACTCTTCCACTCCTTTTTTCCCGGCCTCCTTGTCGACGAGCTGCAGCTTCGAGCCGGCGGCCCACATGCCCATCTTCACTTCCTGCCAGATATAGTAGGTCTCTCCCGCCTTGGCGTCGAGATTAAGCGTCGACGTATTCTCGGTGACCGATGCAAAGTCGTGCTTTCCCGGCGTGAGCAGCCACATGAAGTATGTCTTTGATGCAGTCTGCCCGGCGAACCTGCCGTCGAGATTCACCGTCATCTTGATGGCGGCGCCCATGGTCTCATTGCGGTAAAGATACACAAGCGCCTTGCCTTTTGGCGCGGACATGTTCTTTGCCTTCATGTCCATTTCCGGCGGCGCCAGCGGCACCGATGCGCAG
>DATDRO010000139.1:0-5003 GCA_035291685.1 Nitrospirota bacterium
TCGATCCGCTGATAAAAATATTCGAGCTCTTTGTGGATGTCTTACTTCTAAATCGTGAAGCCCTACCCAGGCGACATCGACTTGAGGACCTCCGCCTGGTCCAGCTGGCACTTTGCCGTGATTGGTATCAGCGGAAAACACATTTCCTTTTTTGTTTTGCAGTTTTTCATCGGCTTTTATAACAGACACTTGTGTGCTAAAGCCTGTTGTTGCGCCGCAGTCTCTTTGAAAAACAACCGCTTTCAATTTCTTATCCTGTGACAGTATTTCTTGCAAAACTTGATTGTCACACATGCTGCTTTCACAACCTGATATCGACAGCATAATCTGAAGTGAAAGCAACATTACGAACAATCTCATCATTTGGCCCTCATCTTTTTACAAACTAGCAAGGGGGTAACGAGCCCCCCTCGTTAATACCGGAAATCAGTTATTGAAGAGCCCCCTCGATAACATCGCAAATCCGATGTTATCGAGTTTAGCAATGAGCATGCCAAAGCAGTCACAGTATCTTGAACGAATATATGCTTGATGCCATGTTTTGTCAACGACGGAGATGAGCAATTTTAGGGTATTCCAACGAATACAGAACGCAACCTGACCTGTTTCAAAGAAATGCAACTACAGCGAGTACAGGAAGATGTACGTTTTTATTATCGTATAATAAAATCATGATTGCAAGTGTAATTCTTCAACCTCTGCCCATGAATTACTCATAAAGACATACCTCCCCATAACGCTACCGCTCAATAAAAGCGCTTGCATATTTGTAGCTTTTATGCTACATTTTTCTAGTGGAAAGTTTTCCCTATACGATATCCTATTATCTAACCGAGGCGGGGGGAAAACCCTTCAAGGAGTGGCTTGATGGCCTCAAGGATATCGTGGCTCGGCAGAAGATCCGTATCAGGCTCGACCGAGTCCGTCTTGGCAATCTCGGCAAGAACCGTTCTGTAGGAGAGGGCGCTTATGAATTGAAGATTGATTATGGGCCTGGGTATCGAGTGTATTACGGTCTGGAGAAAAAAACGATGGTTCTGCTTTTGCTTGGCGGAGACAAATCATCTCAAAAAAAAGACATCACCCAGGCGAGAATTTTTTGGGAGGACCATAAAAGGAGAAGGAGCAATGGCTAAAAAAAGCGCAACATATCAGGAAGACCTCATCGAGGCTTTAAAGGATCCCCGCGAAGCTGCCGCTTATCTCAATGCAGCGATGGAAGAAGGCGACCGGGCGCTGTTCCTGCTTGCCCTGCGGAATGTGGCAGAGGCGCATGGAGGTATGGCTGCGGTTTCCGAAAAGGCCAAGTTAAACCGGGAAAGCCTCTACCGTATGCTGTCCAGGAAGGGCAACCCGGAGATCAAAAGCATTTTTATCTTGCTGCACTCCATGGGACTGAAATTGTCTATTGAGCCCAAGACCGGTCCAGCGAAGTCATCAAAGGTCAAAAAGGCAGCGTAGGGGAAAATCACCACTATAGATCTCATGGAAAACGACAGATGTTTCCTACCAACATTCCAAGCTTGCAGGTGACCATCGGAGCTTGCTATATTCTGAATGAAGTAAAGAGATCGGCTCTCCCGCCAAAAACAAAAAAAACCCTCATGGAACTTTCCATGAGGGTTTTTACTTCCGGATGATGACATCTTACTTCTTGTGGCACTTGGCGCAGGTCGCCGCGTCCTTCACGCCGAACGCCTTGGTGCCGTTGTGGCACGCGCCGCAGTTCTTGCCCGCCTCCATGTCTTTCATGGTGAGGACATCACCGCCCTTTTTCATCTTGAACAGGCCGGACTGATGGCAGTCAGCGCACTTGTTGCCTTTGTCAGCGTGCGTCTTGCCGTCAAAAACCACTTTGCCCGCGCCTTTGCCGTCGAACTCCACGGTCTTGCCGGGGCCGACCGCAAATGCTGAGGCCGCCAATACAAACGATACAACGATCACGATGGCCAATACGAAGAGCTTTTTCATTCAGTTTTCACCTCCTTTCATCGTGGAATGAAATCTGAAATCCAACGGACGCGCCATGAGACATCGCCCGCATCACACCATTCTTAGAGGAACGCGCCCGGACTTCTGTATTCGTGACATTTGACGCAATCAACTTTCGCCGTCGCTTCGGTCACCTTCCAGGTATGGGGCCGGTGACATTCCTTGCACTGCATGTCCATGTTGAGATGGACCCTGTGCTTGCCCACCTTGCGCACGCTCTCGTGGCACTTCAGGCATGCTTCCGTCGTCGGCCTCACCTTCCCCGGCGTATGCGGTTTGTGGCACTCGTAGCAATAGAACTGCATCGGCGATTTTTCCGTAAAGGATATCTTCGTCGCCTTCCTGATGACCGCGGGGTTCGGTGTAAAGTACCGCACATCGATCGTGCCGCCCTCGATCAGCTCTTTGCGGATCTTCTCGTCGGAGCTGTGGCAGAAGAGACATTTCTTTCTGCCGGGCTTGAAATCCGCCGTCCGTTCCGTATGGCAATTGATGCACGCAAGACCGCCCATGGCCTCTCCGTGCACTTGTTTGTCGGCATGACACTTAACGCAAAATTTTTCCGTAGGGAGAAATCGGTGGAGCCCCTCCCTGTTCGGCCCCAGTTCGCCATGGCAATCCGTGCATTCACGCTGCTCCATGTAGACATGCCGGGCATGGAACAGCGATTTGTTTATTCTTTTCGCTTTTCCCTCGGTATGGCATTGGTTGCAGTGCTTGGAGCCCACAATGACCTTCCCGTGCCGCTCCGGCACCTGAGTGGGGCGATGAAGCACGAAGCTGATAAGCAGCTGGTTCATTTCCGCCACTGCAAGGTGATGGCAGTCATGGCAGTTGACCGTCTTATGTTCGCTCTTCTCCCAGCTCGAGTACGCGGGCTCCATGATGTGGCAACCCACGCAGAACTTGGGATTGTTCTGGCTGAAATCATAGAACCGGTATGCGACATATCCGCCGCCGACAAAGACCACAAGGAGCAGCGAGATGATAATCACCTTGGCCTTCAGAGAGATCGGCTCGCCAAGCAGCGCCCTGACCCTGGCATACTGACCCCGCGCCTTTTCTTTAGCCCAACCGAATAATTTCATGCTCCCCCCGGATATTCCCCCCAGAACATGACCACTATCAGCGACCTGTTTTTATATCATAGGGAGAATGATATGTCAACACAGAAATAAAAACATAAACGGTAAACTTGCAACTGCAAATTTACTTGGTCTCAAATTTAGGTTTTAAGCCGTGGTTCTCGCGGCATTTCGCCGTCACGAAGATCATTTCTGTCGCGCCTCGCTGAAGACCGGGAATATCCGCAGAAAGATCAGGAACAGCGCATACGGAATTGCCATGATCGTGAGCGCCCCTGCCAGCCCCTCCCTGTACGTTTCCCAGTTTGTCGGCATGATGGGCAGGTGATAATCCATGTACCCGGAAAACGTGAGCGAGAACGACTGGCCGCCTATCACCACGTTCCACCGCATCATGAACACCCCGAAGAGCACGAGGACAACGCCGATCACCGCCCTCCTGACCGTCATCCGCGGCCAGAGAAAAAGGATGAGCGGCAGGAGGTTCCCAACGCCGTACTGCAGAACGAAGATATCGAGAAAATCCCTCCCGTAAATGACGCTGCGGAGCACGTCCCAGGACTTCACCGCCGTATATCCCCGGAAGACGAGATCGAGAAGTTCAAGACTTATGGCAAATACCAGGAAGAGCAGAAGATAACGGGAGGTCATCTGGATCACGTTCACCTCGACGCCCTTGATCTGCTCCCGTGACTCGTATCCGCGGTATGACGCGCTCCTGCGCGATGCGAGCAGTTTTCTTATCTCCATGGTAACGATATAGGTGAACATGCAGAGGGCGATGCCGGAGACGATCGCGGACATAATGAAAATGACCGGCATGAGCGGGGTCATCCAGAGGGCGTTCGCCTTGACAGAGCCGAAGATGAACCCGGCGTAGCCGTGCAGGAACGCGGCCACCGGTATTCCGACGCCCGCGAGGATCTTCACGGCCTTCTCATCCGCGTGAAGGGCTTTTTCACCGATGTCATACGCTCCGAGCGTCAGAACGGTAAAGACAATGTACTGCGCCGCCTCCCCGAAGGTCCGGTCCTGCTTTTGTTTGAGCCGCTTCGCGGTCTCGACAAAATGCTTTCGGTATACGAACCAGAGTTCCGATGCCACGATGGCGCTGTAGGTGAAGAACACAATGCCGAACGCGGCGATGGCCGAGGTAAAATGAGGAGTAAAAAACACATATAACCCGCGCTGCGGCTGGAGGAGATGGAGCATGAGCGGCAGCGGGGCGGCAAAGAGCAGGGCAAAGGAAAAGACCAGGGCGAACTTCGCGATGTCTTTCAGCTCTTTAATGCCGAACACGTGATAGAGCGACGAGAGCACGAACGCGCCGGCTACCAGCCCCGTCATGAACGGATACATGACGATCTGAATGCTCCAGTAAATATATTCGTTCGGATACACAAAGAGTTCTTTGATGGTCCATATCTCGCCGTGCACCATGGCTACCTCACCTCCCTGCTCAGTCCGACGTAGTAGTTCCGGGGCTTGGTGCCGTATTCCTCCTTCAGGATTGAGACGCGTTCGCTCATGATGATCCTGGTAACGGGGTCAACGGGGTCATTGATATCGCCGATATGCCGGGCGCCGAACGGGCAAGCCAGCTCACACGCCGGTTTCAGGCCTTTCGTGATCCTGTGGTAACAAAAATTGCACTTCTCGGCCACATGGTGCACGGGATGGAAAAAACGCACTCCGTACGGACAGGCCATGATGCAGTACCCGCATCCTATGCACCACTTCCGGTCTACAAGCACCACGCCGTCCCCGGCCTGATAGGTCGCGCCGACAGGACAGACCTGGACGCAGGGAGGGTTCTCACACTGATTGCAAAGCTTGGGCACGAAGAACGCCTTGTCGATATCCGACGGCGGTATGATCCTGCTTCCTTTGTCCCCGAGGCTGACGGCATAGCCGGAGAACCCGTCC
>DATDRO010000140.1:0-3814 GCA_035291685.1 Nitrospirota bacterium
TCATGTTCCTGCCCCGGCAGTTTCACGTCGCCGTGGTCGAGAATTACTCGCCCGGTCATATCAAGAAGGCCATGTGGCTCTTTCCGCTCTACCTGTTCCTTATCAATATCTTCGTGCTCCCGATCGCGTACGGCGGACTGCTTCTCGGAGGTACGCAGGCGAACGCGGATTACTTCGTCCTCAGCATACCGCTTACCCAGGGCTATCCCCTCCTCGCGCTCATTGCCTTCATCGGCGGTTTTTCAGCGGCCACGGCCATGATCATCGTCGAGTCCGTTGCCCTCAGCACCATGGTGATGAACAGCTTCGTGGTGCCGACCCTCTGGGACCTGAGCTCGATAAAGAATCTTCCCGCCGTCATCCTGAACATCAAGCGGCTCGTGATCCTCGGATGCGTGTTCCTCGGATATACCTTCGCCGTACATATCGGCGAATTCTACAGCCTCGTTGACATCGGCCTCAAGTCTTTCGAGGCGGTCACGATCTTCGCGCCGTCCCTCCTGCTTGGTCTCTACTGGAAGGGGGGGAACAAGAATGGCGCGATCGCGGGGATCATCGCCGGGTTCAGCATCTGGATCTACACCCTGCTCATCCCTGCGCTCATGCGCGCGGGCATCATCGAACCGGGCGGCATGATGGCGCCGGTTTTCAACTCGAGGCTCCTGAACCCCACGGCGCTCTTCGGTCTTGAAGGGCTCGACCGCTGGAGCCACTCCCTGTTCTGGGGCATGTTCCTGAACCTCTTTTTCACTGTGGCCGTCTCTCTCTTTACGAAACAATCGGACGCCGAAACGCAGCAGGCCATCATATTCGTGGATTCCTATTCTCTCCCGCAGTTCTCCCACCCCGTCAGGCCGAAGAACATTTCCGAGATCGAGGTCATACTCGAACAATATATCGGACGCGTTGAGGCGCGGGAGGCGGTGGACGGTTTTCTCAGGAAAAACACTCTCACCCGGGGGAAGGTGCCGGAAGAGCAGCTCGTGAAACTGAGAGAAGAGGCCGAGAGGGTGCTCTCGGGCGCGCTCGGTCCGTCGATCAGCACCCTCGTCTTTCAGGAGTCAACGGTGCTCACCCATGACGAGAAGCTCCGGATATCGGATTCGGTACGGCAGATCTCGAAGAGCCTCAGGCTGTCGCGCCAGGAACTCGCCGAGGCGAACAGGCAGCTTGCCCTTCTCAAGGAATTCAGCGAGAACATCATCGAGAGCATTCCCCTCGGTGTCGCGACGCTCGATGAAACGCTTCGCGTTACCTCCTGGAACACGGCCATGGAAATGATCACCGGGGTGGAGAAATCGGACGCCCTGCAGAGGGAGGCCGGCCGCCTCCTCACGTGTGTCGAGCCCCGGCTCTTCACTCCCGAGATACGGGAAGGGGAGTTCACGTGCGCGAGGAAGTTCGATCCGCCCCTCGTCATGACGGGGCGAATCAGCAGACTCACCGGCGTCCACACAGGCTATGTGCTCGTGTTCGAAGACATTACCGAAAAGAAGAAGATCGAGGAGGACCTCTTCAGGGCGACCAAGCACGCGGGCATCGGGAGGCTTGCCGCCGGCGTGTCCCATGAGATCGGGAACCCCCTCGCGTCCATCTCGTCCCTCGTCCAGGAATTGCTCGCGGAAGAGGGCGCGCCGTTCGTGAAGGGCTCTCTCACAACCATCAATCAACACGTGGAGAGGATCGCCAGGATCGTGCGCAGTCTCGGCGACTTTGCCCGTCTCTACCCGAGGCAGCGGGTTCCGACCAGCCTCCGCGGTATTTTGGAAAACACGCTCGACCTGGTCCGGTATGACCGGAACTTCAAAAAGATAAAAATACAGACCGATGTCGGGGACGTTCCGCCGCTCACCATAGACCCCGACCAGATACAGCAGGTTTTTTTAAATTTGATCCTGAACGCGCGGGACGCCATGCCCGACGGCGGGCGTCTCGACATCTCGGTGAAGAAGACGGACAGCCATGTCGAGATGATATTCTCCGATACGGGCGCGGGGATCGGCGCGGAACTCAAGGACAAGGTGTTCGACCCGTTCTTTACGACCAAGGGCCCGACGCGAGGCACCGGCCTCGGCCTCAGCATCTGCTACAGCATCATCAAGGACCACGGGGGCACGATCGAGATCGATTCGGAAAAAGACCGGGGTACGCGGTTTATCATTAAAATACCGATTGAGAAGTGAGAAACGCAGTGACCTGAGAAAATCCCCCCAACCCCCCTTTGGCAAAGGGGGGCGAGGGGGGATTTAACCGAGTGTAATCTGCGGATAAAGATTAAAAGGGGTTGTCTATGTCAAAAGGCATGTTGATCGTTGAAGACGAAGAGACGCTGCGGGAGTCCATCAAGCGGATATTCATGAAAGAAGGGTTTACGGTGGACGCCGTGGACTCGGCGGAAAAGGGTTTCGCCCTGCTGGAGACGAGCGCATACGACGTGATCATCTCCGATATCATCCTCCCGGGGATCGACGGGATCGAGATGTTGACGAGTGTCCGCGAGCAGTCTCCGGACCAGATCTTCATCATCGTCACCGCCTATGCATCGCTCGACACGGCAGTGAAGGCGCTGCGGGCCGGTGCGTACGATTACATCATGAAGCCCATCATCCACGAAGAGATCAAGCAGGTGGTACGGAATGCGCTCAAACAGAAAAACCTCCAGAGCGAGAACATTCTCCTCAAGCGGGAGATCGGCAAGGACTGCGATTTCAGCAGCATTGTCGGAGACAGCCGGGCGCTCCAGGGAATCATCAGCGAGGTAAAAAAGATAGCGAACACGAGGAGCACTGTCCTTCTTCTGGGCGAGACCGGGACCGGGAAAGAGCTCTTCGCGAGGGTTATTCATCACAACAGCGGCAGGAGGGTCATGCCCTTTGTTCCGATCAACTGCTCCGCGATCCCCGAGACCCTGCTCGAGACCGAACTCTTCGGCCACGTGCGGGGCGCGTTCACCGGCGCCATCGCGTCAAAGAAGGGGCTCCTCGAAGAAGCGGACGGCGGTACCGTGTTCCTCGACGAGATCGGGGATATGAGCCTTGCCCTCCAGGCGAAGCTCCTCAGGGTGCTTGAGGACCAGGTGATCAGGCCGGTGGGCAGCACCAAGGCGACGAAGGTGGACATCAGGCTCATCACGGCAACGAATAAGGACCTTAAGGCTCAGGTCAGGGCGGGATCGTTCCGCGAAGATCTCTATTACCGGATCAATGTGATATCCATCCAGATACCGCCGCTTCGAAACAGAAAAGAGGATATCGGATCGCTCATCAATCATTTTATTGCAAAATATTCCCGGGAAATGGGGAAACAGGCGCAGGACTTTTCCTCGGACGCTCTCTCGCTCATGATAAGTTATCCCTGGCCGGGAAATGTTCGTGAACTGCAGAACGTCATTGAGCGGGCGATCCTCATTTCCGACGGCACGGCGATAGGACTGGAGCACCTGCCCGAGGGGATGAGCGCCGAGGCGCCGTTCCAGTTTCATCCTTTTGAAAAGAAGCTTTCGATAGAGGATTATACCAAGGCGTTCATCAAAAGGCACCAGGGCGAATATAACGAAAAACAGCTTTCTGAGATGCTCGGCATTACGAGGAAGTCGCTGTGGGAGAAGAGAAAGAAATGGGGTATCGCGAGAGAGTAGCGTGCCGCTCGCGGTTTCTTTCCCTGCCGATTTATGCTATGATATGACCAGTTCATGAGGTTATGAAAAGCGATCTTGCGGAGATGATTCAAACCATGAAGAGAAAGTTGAACAAGGCAATCGAAGAATACCTCAATTTGCTCCGGGGAAAATACGGCGACGCCATCCAAAGCGTTG
>DATDRO010000141.1:0-6393 GCA_035291685.1 Nitrospirota bacterium
ACTCATCCGTTTCTGGAGCTGGATGTTTCCCTCGATCTCGTCCAGGGGCACATGACCAGGCCCTTCGACCAGCATCTGGCAGCCCATATCCCTGCCGATCTCCGCGAGTTCGCAGTTGATGAGCAATTCCTGTATCTGCGCCCGGTCAGAGGAATCGTGGATCGCCCCTGCCCTGAGCCCATTGCCGAGAGAGAGAACCACGTCGTATTTCTTCAAGATCGAGACAACGCGGTCAAATTTCTCGTATAAAGGGTTTTCCCGGTTGTTGGCAAGCATCCAGGCCACCATGCTGACCCCGCCCTTGCTCACCAGCCCGCCATAGCGATATCCCTGTTTTCTGAGCCGCTCGATGGTATAGAGGTTGATGCCGCAGTGGATCGCCATGAAGGCGATGCCGTCTACGCACTGCTGTTCGATCAGGTCGAAAAGCATTTCTTCATCGAGCTTGTTCGGATCGCCGTACTTCCTTCCTGCCTCGCAAAAAGCCTGGTACAGGGGGACATTCCCGACCGGCAGGTCCACAGCCGCTATTACTTCGCGCCGTACGCGGTCCAGGTCGCCGCCCACCGAGAGTTCCATGAGCGTGTCCGCGCCTGCAGCCTCGGCGATTTTCGCTTTCCTTGCCTCCGCGGCATAATCGACAATGTCCGACGACGTGCCGATCGAAGCATTCACCTTCGTGCGCAGCCCTTTGCCGACGCCGACCGCTTTCGGCTGCCTTAACGTGTTCCAGGGAATGACGATCTTTCCCTCTGCCACCATGGTTCGTACATACTCAGTTGATACATCCTCCGCAGCAGCGACTGTTTCCATCTGCGGAGTAATAAGCCCTTTGCGGGCGTGCTCTATCTGGGTTGTCATAGGTCTTCTCCCTGGGATTATCACGTACGGTTTTACCTGCCGTACACACAGTGATTCCTGACGAACAGGACCATCCCGTCATCTATGACAACACAGAGAATAATATGGTGACCATGGTCTCTCCTTGTACGCGAGGATCGGAATAAGACGTCTCCTGGCTCAGGACAACCTACTCGCCTGCCTTCCCACCCTGAAGGGCAGTGGCACCATCGGCTTTCGTTTCCATCACAGTTGCGCGACAGCAGGGGAATCACACCCCTTTCCGCTTTCTTATTCCTCCGTAATACCGCAAGACAACAAAAATCCCCAGCCTTCTCTTCAAGACTGGGGATTAATAGACGTAAATTAACCCACACAGGGTCTTACGGCCGAAGACTGTGCGAGAACATCCGGCAGGTCTTCTGGCTCTCCCGCCTCCACCTGCCTTCCCGGTCACCTTCAGGGTGACCAGTGGCATATTTCCGGTGGAGGCTTATGGCCCCGTATGATGATGGGGCCGGGATTACAGCGGCGGGTCCGCTCCCGATTCTCACGGGATTCCCTTTGCCTGGATGCAGCGTACTTATGTAAGCAACAGCCCTTTTATAGCACGGAAAGATTTCAAAGTCAAAATGTTTTTAACCTTCCTTATATTATATTATTATAAAAGGGGAACACTTCAAATTTCCGCTCCAAGATGCCAGTTCTATCGGCTTTTCGCCGCCTACTTCCAATGCTTTTTTGCCCGCGCGAATATCTCATCAACGCTTTGCCCTTCATACAACCTGCGGGAGACCGCAACATAATCAGTCTGTTCGCGATGCAGCATGGTGAGGAATCTCCATGCCGCTGTTGTGCCGAGCGATTTGTTCAACGCTTCGATTCCCTTGAGTTTAATCTCGGTATCATTCATGACCTTCGCCTTCATTATTCATCCACCTCCCTGATGTATTCCACGGGATTCACAACCTTTATTTCCATATCCAGCCTTGCGGACCTTTTGATAAGATCGTCGTCACATGTTATGAAGAAGACGCTTTTCGCGATATATGCGCAAGCCAAATGGATCGAGTCCTTTGCCGATAGCCTCGCCTTACGCTGAAAGTCCAACGCCAGATCATGTATTTCCCTGGTCGGTCCTATTCTTACCTTGCAAAGATCAGCGAGTCGCGCGACGGACGCCTTCCGCTCCAGGAATGGGCACAAAACGTTCTCGTCTTCATGCATAAATGACCAGATGAGCCGAATGACCTTTCTCTCCGCCCTCGCAAAGATTTCCTCGCATGCCAGCGTCTCCATCTGGATTTTGACCTGACCTGGATCGTCAAAACCCCGCTGAAAACAATTGTAATCCAGATAAACCATTTCCATACGTATCATTCTGCATTATCTCTACAGAGATGTCAAGGCGGAAACAACTCATGTCTGCCGCTGAGCAGAGGCGCAAAAAGCGTTCTCGCAATCAACAAATAAATGCAGCGTCAGCCGGAACAGGGCGTGCGAAGCGAAGTGGCAGGCCTAAGCAGTAACAAAGTCAAAATGTTTTTTATAACGTCACAGAACATCCGGGATCTCAATCCTGCAAGACTACCGCTGTGAGGCTATCATGTCTCTATTTCTCTTCCTCGCTCTCCGCGGTCCACTCAAGCCGTTCTTTAAGGTTCTTAACGAACTGCCTCGTTATCTCTCCGAGCTTTTCGGCCGCAACAATGTCCTGGAGCATCGAGAGCGGTCCGATGACATGGGCCTCGATCCGGTACGTGACCTCCGTCTCGTCTTCGGAAATCCTGCGAAGGGCGATGGACCCTGAACTCTTAAACAGCTCCGCTTTCGCATCCCATGCGATCTTTTCACCTTTTATGAATTCCGTATTATGCGTAAAGATATCGACCGTGCGACTGAAGGGTCCCAGGGAAAGCCTGACGGTCCAGATCGAATCCATATCATTGAGGATCTTGACCCCCTTGCATCCCGGAAACAGACATCCGACCTCGTGCCGGTCCGCTATAAATGACCAGACCATCTTGAGCGGAAGCTTGACCGTAAATATTACTTCTTTTGCCGGCATCCCGGTTCCTCCACCTTAATATTAGTAATCCCACAGTTACAGGCAGGCCGCTCTGTATGCGCCGGCGGTCCCTGAGCGAAAGACGCGCTCAGAAGCGTTTCCAAAAATCAAGCTGGCCCTCGCGGAAGGTCGGCAGCCCCGGAGTCCGTGCGCGCTTTGGCGTGCCGGGGCGCCTTCTGGAAAACCACCGCTTCCGGGGAGCAAAATCCAAAATCATCGACTGCCGTCTCGTACACGGCACGCGTGCGCCACGCGACGAAGCGGGCTGCCGACCGCTCTCTCGATCGGCTTATTTCAGAAATTTCCATCACCGTTGCTGGGCAGCACGTTCCACTTGCATTTTGTTCATGGGTATTGTATAACCGTGCATGCGCCTGCTGCTGAAACCGGTCGACATGCTCTCTCTTTTGTTCATCGGCCTGCTCTCGGCCGTTACCCTCGCCTTCTTCCCGCTCATTCCCATCTGGGGATGGCTCGTGACACGATATGCCCTTCTCGCCCTCGCAGTTATTTCCGTTGCCTCGTATAATGGACGAACACACCCGTGGAAGCCGGCCGTGTACCTCCAGGCCTTTCTGCCCGTGCTCATCGTCATGGTAATATTCGACAGCCTCGGCGACCTGATCCCGCGGCTCTGGCCGCATTATTTCGACGATGTCCTGATCAAGATAGACTACGCCCTCTTCGGCGTTCACCCCACGCTTTGGACAGAACGTCTCATTCACGCCGGACTCACGACTGCGCTCCAGTTCGCCTATATAAGCTATTATCCCATGTCGATCGCGCTCGCCGTCGTCCTCCTTCTAAAAAATAAACGGGAGGAGTTCGACACGGCTGTCTTCGGGCTCATTCTCTGTTTTTACCTTTCCTACGTCGGCTACATACTCTTCCCGGCTGTCGGCCCTCGATTCACCCTCGCCCATCTCCAGACAACCGGCCTCCAGGCGAATTCTCTTACCACGGCCATCCAGAACACGCTGAACGGCCTCGAATACAACAAGACCGACGCTTTCCCGAGCGGTCATACCGCCGTGGCCCTCATGACGCTGTATTACGCGTGGAAATCCGGAGAAAAGGCGCTCGCGTGGGTCCTGCTCCCGCTCGTATCAGGACTCATATTCGCGACGGTGTACCTCAGGTATCATTATGTCATTGACGTGATCGCCGGCATCCTGCTGACCGCAGTGACGATTTATTTGGCGCCGAAACTGTATGAGGGGCTTTCGAGATTAACCAAACCATCTGACGGCTAATGTCATAGCAGCGCCCGACACGATGGGGATCACAAGATTGTCATTGACGGGAAGCGGGATGAGCTCAACCCCCGCCGCGATCACTGCGCCGAGAACAATAACCAGCGGCACGGGAGCTATCCCGAGCTGGGTGAGCAGAACTCCCGCCACCATGGCGGCAAGAATAAAAGCGGCCGTGCCCTCCAGGCTCTTGTCCCCGATCCTGGTCCTTCCGTAACGCTCTCCCACGGCAGTCGCGGCCACATCGCCGAAAGCAAGAAAGCAGACCGCGGCCGTCGCGAGCGGAGTGGAATAGAGAAAAAGAGAAAGACCGATGCCGAGGACATAGGGCGCCGTTCCCGTGAGCTTATTCGCCTCGTTCTGACGGACAAAACTGCCGAACCGGGAATAGATGAATTTGTTCACTGAAGGGACCTTCAGACGGACGATATCGAGCGCGAGAACAATGAAAAAGAGCGCGCCGTAAAACAGGAGCGCTTGCTCCCGACCGAGAACGTAGTAGAGAGAGAGGAGTCCTGTTCCGCCGAAGAGATGATAGATTTTGCGACCAAGATGCTTCATAGACAATGACCAAACCTCAAGCACCAAATTTCAAATAAATTCCAATATCCAAGCGCCGCCAATCATACAATCATCAACGACTATGTCAAACATCAACACTGTTTAATGATTGTAATTTGGTTATTGGTGATTATTTGTAATTTGGGATTTGTTATTTGAAATTTATATTGTTTTCTCATACAGCCGGTACTTGTTGTGAAGCTTCCCGCCCATGAGTTCGCAGCCCTTCTGCATCAGGGTATTGTCCTCCAGCACCCATGACATCTCCGCCCGTTCATAGCCTTTCCTCATGGCTGCCTTGAACGATTCGAGATAGAGCAGCCCCTCGATGCCTTTTCTCCGGTATTCCTCTTTCACTCCCATGGTCAGGACGCGGATGTCGCTGATCTTCCGTGAATGCCACAGGAACTTCATGATCCCCACCAACCCGAGCCTGCCGTTTATCCTGCTCAGCACCTGATTATAGTCGGGCACGGCCATGAAGAACCCGGCGGGATTTCCGTTCACCTCCGCCATGATGAGCAGCTCGGCCACGATGAGAGGCTTGAGCCGTTTTGCCATGGAGTCGATCTCTTCATCGGTCATCGGCACAAAACCCCAGTTATGGCTCCATGCCGAGTTATAGATGTCTTTTACCGCGGTCAATTCTTTATCAAACTGTTTCATATTCGCGGGCCGTATGGTAAGACCCGGGACCCGCGCCTTCAAGCCGGATGAGAGCTTTTCGAGCCTGCCGGCCGCGGACACGTTCTTGATGACCGAGATATACGCATAGAGGTCCTTGACCTTTGTCATGCCGCATCGTTCCATGTAGTCGAGATAATAGGGCGGGGTATAGGTCATCATGATCATCGGCGGAGAGTCAAAGCCTTCGAGGAGGAACCCGCACTCATCATTGGCAGAGGGGTTCATAGGACCGCGCATGATCTCGATGTCGCGGTCCTTCAGCCAGCGCGAGGCAACGGAAAGCAGCCCCTCGGCAATGGACGGGTCCGGCAGGCACTCAAAGAAACCGAAAAAACCGGCCTGCTCATTGTGGATATTGATATGGTTGCGGTCGATGATCGCCGCGATCCTGCCGACGACGGCCCCGTTGTTCCGGGCAAGAAAATACGCGGCCTCCGCGTGGCGGAAAAACGGGTTTTTGCCGCCCAGGACGAATTTCATCTCGCCCAGGAGCGGCGGGACCCAGTTCGGATTTCCTTTGTATACATCCCAGGGAAAACGGATGAAATCAGTCAGTTTTTTTTTGTCCGTTACTTGTTCAATTTGCATAAAGGATCTATTATCGATAAAATCGTCACGCTCGCCCCGTATCAAGTACAGGGTAACATGCAGCGAATTCGGATGTCCACCAGCTCCAATCGCTTATTAAATTATCCCGAGTTTTTTCCCCGCCCGCTCGATAATTCCGAGCACCCGGTCGAGCTGTTCTTCCGTGTGCGTAGCCATGTAGCTCGTGCGGAGGAGGCACATGTCGGCCGGCACGGCCGGCGAGACGATCGGATTGACGAAGACGCCGGCTTCGAAGAGATCCTTCCAGAAGACCAGCGTGCGCTCGAAATCTCCGGTGATGATCGGCACCACGGGGGATTCCGTGCCGCCGATGTCGAATCCCAGGTCGCGGAAGGCGGACTGCATCTTGCGCGTGTTCTTCCACAGCCGCTCGCG
>DATDRO010000142.1:0-7301 GCA_035291685.1 Nitrospirota bacterium
ACCTCGACCACTGCCGGATACTATAACATCATCGCCAAAGCAGACGGCAATGATATGATCGTAGAAGTAAATGAGAACAATAACACGAAGTACAGCAGCACAATAAAGATAGGTCCCGATCTTGTTGTATCGGCCCTGACCATCCCCAGTACCGCCGGAGCCGGCACGAGCATCTCGGTAACGGACACCACGAAGAATGGCGGGGCCGGAGAAGCAGGAGCGTCAACCACGAGCTTCTATCTCTCGACGGACACCACGATCCCGGTTGGCGCACAGCCGATCGCCAGCAGACCGGTTGGCACCATCGCAGCCGGAGCGACGAACCAGGCCACGACATCGGTGACCATTCCGTCAGGCACGGCGTCAGGGGCATACTACCTTATCGCCAGGGCTGATGACGGCAAGGCTGTCGGAGAGCTCAATGAGGACAACAACATATACTCCAAGAGCATATTGATAGGACCCGACCTCGCAATGTCTACGGTATCCGTGTCGCCGACAGCAGCCGGGGTGGGAATAACCATCACGATAATGGACACGACCAAGAACAACGGACCCGGGACAGCAGCGGCATCCACGACCCGGTTCTACCTGTCAACGGACACCAGCCTTGAAGGCAGCGATGCCTTGCTGACGAGCCGGGCAATACCCGCGCTCTTATCAGGCGCGACCAGCTCAGGCTCCACGGCAGTAGCCATCCCCACAGGAACGCTATCAGGGTATTACTACATCATCGCCAAGGCGGACGGAAACGACCTGATCGTAGAGATAAATGAGGACAACAACACAAAATTCAGCAGCACGATAAAGATAGGCCCCGATCTTAGTGTATCAGCCCTGACCGTACCCACCAGCGCCGGAGCCGGCACGAGCATCACGGTAACGGACACCACGAAGAACAATGGGGCCGGAGAAGCAGGCGCATCGACGACGAGCTTCTATCTTTCGACGGACACCACGATCCCCGTTGGCGCACAGCCGATCGCCAGCAGACCGGTTGGCACCATCGCAGCCGGAGCGACGAATATTGGGACGACGACCGTGACGATCCCGTCAGGCACGGTGTTGGGGGCGTACTACCTTATTGCCAGGGCGGATGACGGCAACGCGGTCGGAGAACTTATTGAGGACAACAACACCCAGTACCGGAGCATAACGATAAAGTGATGGAGTGCCCCCTCTCCCTTAAGGGGAGAGGGGCAGGGTGATGGTCATAGCGATAGAGGGGCGTTCCTCCCTTTGAAAAAGGGAGGTGAGGAGGGCTTTTATAAAATTGGATGTCAATACTATTATGAGACCGTGAATAATTGAAACTACGCTTGGGTTCTGAAGATAACCCTCGAAGCTTTCTTTCTTAATTCTTCAGCAGCAAGTAAAGCCAGAGTAAAGGGCATCAAGATAATCCACACGCGCAGGGGAATGGGCGCCGTGGCAAAGATCGCATTCCCCCAGTCTGTGTACACGATAAGCAGCTGGAGAACAATCTCGACCGCGATTCCGGCAAAGATCAGCTTGTTCGAAAAAAAACCGAGACTGAAAACGGATTCCCTGGACGATCTGCACGCAAAGACATTGGCGATCTGGGTAATGATGATCGCGCTCAGACAGGCGGTCGTCGCCTGCTGGTAAAGGATATTGGTCGCGGGGAGCGCGGTTCCCCAGAGCCATCCACCCTCGTGCAATACCCAGAAAAATCCGAACATGCACGCAGCCGCCTCAAGGGGGCCGAGAAACAGGTATGCCCGAAGAATCAGCGGGACGCTCAACAGCCGATCCGTCAATCTTCTCGGAGGCTGCTTCATGACACCGGGCGTGGGCTTCTCCGATCCGAGCGCAAGCGCGGGCAGCATGTCCGTGCCGAGGTCAACGGCGAGGATCTGGAGTATGGTCAGCGGGAGCGGTATTCTAAGCAGGATATAGGCAAGGTACGGCACCGCCTCGGGGATATTCGACGCGAAAATATAGGTGATGAATTTCTTGATGTTTTCATATACCGTTCTTCCCTCCTCCACGGCGTTCACGATCGTCGCGAAGTTGTCGTCGAGCAGGATCATGTCCGATGCCTCTTTCGCAACATCGGTCCCGGAGATCCCCATGGCGATGCCGATATCCGCCTTTTTGAGCGCCGGCGCGTCGTTCACCCCATCGCCGGTCACGGCAACCACTTCCCCCATTTCTTTTAAAAGCGATACCACCCGCATTTTGTGCTTTGGGGTCATCCTTGCGAAGATGATCTCCTTTTCCGAGAGCTTTTCCCTGAGCTCCCGGTCATTCATCTGATTGAATGCCGGGCCTTCAATGGTCCTTGGATCCCCTCTGACAAGCCCGATCTCGCGCGCGATCGCGCTCGCGGTCCTGCTCCCGTCGCCGGTTATCATGATTATCCGTATCCCCGCCCCATGGCATTTTCCGATGGCTTCGGGCACCTCGGGCCTCGGCGGGTCTTCAAGGCCGATGAGACCGAGAAATACCATGTCCTTTTCTATCTCTTCTGCCCGCGCATCCGGGAGCTCCCGGTCATTTATATCCTTGGAGGCGAACGCCAGTACACGCAGACCTCCATCCATAAGCGCATGGTAAGCGGATAGGATCTGCTCGTGCAACGCGGGAGCGAGGGGCAGGATCGCTCCCGAGATCATGATCTGGCTGCAGAGGGGGAGGAGTTTTTCCAAAGCGCCTTTGGTGAATGCCTGTCGTGTCCCGGAAAAAGCGTGTATCGTAGTCATCATCTTCCGGTCGGCGTCGAAGGGTATTTCGAATAGTCGCTCCGCCGGCATGTCGCCGAGCGTCTCTCTCGCCGCCCTCAGGAGCGCTGTTTCCGTGGGGTCCCCTCGATAGTGCCCATCCGCAAAGCGGGCATTATTGCAGAGATAGGCGATTTTCATGATGTCGCGGGCATTCCCGGACGAGGCATCCCTCATGTCGATGATGGTTCCGTTGGCCCAGATCCTGGTCGCGGTCATGTTGTTCTGCGTGAGCGTGCCCGTTTTGTCGGTGCAGATAACGGTCACCGAGCCGAGCGTCTCGACAGAACTGAGCGTCTTGATCAGCGCCTTTCGCCTCGCCATCCGCTGGCTCCCCATGGAGAGCGAGAGGGTCACGGTCGGGAGCATGCCTTCGGGGATGAGCGCAACCGTTATGCCGACGGCAAAGATGAAGTTGTCCCAGAAACTTCTCCCGATCACAAAGCCGAGGGCAAAAAAGAACAGGCCGACCACTCCTGCGATGGCGGCCACTACCCGCGTGGCCCTTACGATCTCTTTCTGGAGCGGACTGAGCCCTGCCTCCACCGCGCTTGTCAGGTGCGCAATACGTCCGAACTCGGTTCTCATGCCTGTCGCGAAGGCGACCGCTCTGCCCGATCCGCTGACCACCGTGGTCCCCGCGAAGGCGATATTCGGGCTTTCCATGAACTCGCCGGGGAAGGGCCCGTGATTTCTCAGCTGCGGCTCCGATTCTCCGGTGAGGGAAGCGTGATTTACCTTGAGCCCGGAAGATTCGATGAGTCTCGCGTCGGCGGGGATCTTGTCGCCCTCAACCAGCATGATGATATCGCCGGGCACGATGTCTCTCGCGTGGATCTCTTTCTCCGCTCCCTCCCGCAGGACCTTCACCTGAAAGGGCAGGAGTTTTTTCAGTGCCTCGAGCGCTTTTTCCGCGCGATATTCCTGCATGAAGGTAAAGACCGCATTGATGATGATGACCGCGGTTATGGCAAGCCCGAGGGTGAGCATGCCTTCCCCGGGATGGAGGTATTCGGACAGGAACGACAGCAGGGCCGCGAGCCAGAGCACAACAGCGAGGAAATGTGTGAACTGCTTCAGAAACCGCGCAATGAGCGGCGCTTTTCGCGCCTCGGAGATCTCGTTCGGCCCGAACTCAGACAGCCGCCGCCTTGCTTCGTTCTCAGCCAGGCCTGACTCGCTTGTAACGAGACTCTGGAGGACTTCCTTTTCGGCAAGGGTGTTAATCTTCATGGCGGGGTTTTAGTATGATAAGGTCGCAGGGTGTTTCCCTCAGCACATTCTCCACAGGATTACGGCTGAAGAGGGAGCTCAAGAGGCTCCGCTCGCTGGCGCCCATGATAATGAGGTCGTGCCTCCTGGCAGCGGCTTCGATCGTGATGCTCCTTCCGATGGCGCCCGGCGTGAGCTTGCTTTCGTAGATGACGCCGTGTTTCTTGAGGCGGTCCAAAAAATCAGCCATATCCGGTGGTATTCTCTTTTCCCACTCAACGGGCGTGAGATGGATATCGCCATGGAAAAATTTTGTGATCGGTTTTGTCACATGAAAGACATGGACCTTTGCATTGAACGCCGTTGCCATCACTGAGATAAAAGAGGCCCATTCTTGTATCCGCCCGATTCTCGCCTTGAGGGGGACGAGGACATCGGAAGGATGTATCCTTCCGGTGTGCACCACCCGGACGAGGGCGACAGAGCAGGGAATTTTAAGCGACAGACTCCTCGCGATCGTCCCCGAAAAGAAGCGCCGTTCCGCATCCTCCCTGCGTGTCGACGCGAATACAAGGTCAATATTTTCGTGGACCGCGATCCTGCGGATCTCAGCGACAGGGTCTCCGGTCTCTGTTATGCTTTCCGCGGGAACGCCGATCTTTTCCGCCAGGACGAAAAGCCTCTTCATGGCCGCTTCTGCTTTGTCAAAGGATGACCTCGGATCCGTCTTCCCTGCGATAAAGCAGGTGTAGAATTTCGCCCCGCTTGCCTTAGAGAGGTGCAAGGCATACCGGGCGGCGACCTCCGAGTTGAAATGTTCATTTATCGCTGAGAGGATCTTCTTATACATGGCGTGTTTTTCCGTGTACTCTTTTCTTATAGAGTAGCATAAACAGCATCCCTTGACAACAACGGCAGGGCTTTTACTCTTGTCTAAACCTGAGGAATAGGATATAGTTATGCTATCGTCATCAGGACCCCTGTACTGATAACGCATAAGCCGCTGAGGAGCATCAGTCCCAAAGGGTATGGGTATAAAGAGCTGCCACGCATGCACACGAGAGATTTCGATCGGCCTCACCGTCGGAGGGCGCGATGAATGCCCGCACTGCCATGCCGACCTTCGCTGCTGCCTTAACTGCAAGTTTTATGACCGGCCGGCGCCGAAACAGTGCCGCGAGCCCGCGGCCGAGCTCGTAAGAGAAAAAGGGAAAGCGAATTTCTGCGATTATTTTGCGTTCAGGGAAGTTCGGGTCCGCAGCGCTGCCGAGGAAGGGGCCGAGAAGGCGCGGAAGGCGCTCGACGACCTTTTTAAAAAATAGATCGCTCCCGGACATCTCATGATGCGGATTAACAGAAAACTATTTATTGATCTCGCGGGCATTGGTGTGGTTATCGTCGCCATTGTCTACCTTCTCTTTACCCTGGGTCTGTTCGAGTTCCTCACGGACAGAGACCGGCTATTCGACCTTATCAACAATCACCGCGCAAACGCTGTTTTCATCTTTATCGGTCTTCAGGTCCTGCAGGTGGTTGCCGCTCCCATCCCCGGTGAAGTGAGCGGTTTTGTCGGAGGAATGTTCTTCGGGAAGGTGTGGGGCATCCTGTTCTCGACCATCGGCCTCACGCTCGGTTCCTGGATCGCTTTCAATCTTGCCCGTCTCATGGGGAGGCCCCTTGTCGAGATGGTCGTGAGCGCCGAAACGATCAGGCGCTACGACTACGTGATGAAACACAAAGGAATGTTCCTTTCGTTTCTCATGTTTCTGATCCCGGGGTTCCCCAAGGACATCTTGTGCTACATCCTCGGGCTGGGGCATATGAGCCAGCGGGCCTTCCTTATTGTTTCCACATCGGGGAGGCTGCTCGGCACCACACTGCTCACCGTCGGAGGCGCGTTTTTCAGAGATAAGCGCTACGGAGCGTTCTTTACCGTGGTCGGCATCGGCATTACAGCGGTCCTGCTTGTGATGATCTATCGGGAGAGGATCGAACGCTGGTTCAGATTGCTGCGTGCAGCGCAACGGATCAAGTCAATGGCCGAGCGGAGACGATTGAAGAAGATGTCTCGGGAGCAGAGAAAGGGATGGCCGGACCCGGACAAGACGGAACCGAAAAATTTGGACCGCGGAACGCACGAAGACCGCGAAAAATAGTGAGGTCTTGCCGGCAAAAGCCCGGTTCTTGTTTGACTTCGTGCGCTGCCATTTTGGCAAGAATTTGATTTTTTACCTGACTAAATGCCCCGCCTGACCTTATCCCGCCGGTCCTCCGGAAACGCGCTCGTGCGGTCTTTATACCGCCTGGTTATGATCTCGCAGACCTCATCCGGCTCGTCTACCACATGGATGAGATCAAGGTCCCGGGAAGAAATGGCGCCGGTGCCGATCGCGTCCTTTTTGAGCCAATCCAAAAGGCCTCGCCAGTACTCGGAGCCGACGAGGACCACGGGGAAGCCGCGGATCTTTTTGGTCTGGATGAGCGTGAGAGCCTCGAACAGTTCGTCAAGGGTGCCGAAACCGCCCGGAAAGATCACGTATCCCACTGCGTATTTGACGAACATGAGCTTGCGCACGAAGAAGTAGCGGAACTCGACCCTGATGTCCTGAAAGGCATTCGGCGTCTGCTCCATGGGCAGTTCAATGTTCAGCCCGACGGACACCCCCTTCGCGTTCTGTGCGCCTTTGTTTGCGGCCTCCATGACGCCCGGCCCGCCGCCCGAGATGACGGCGAATCCCCGTTTGGCGAGGTTTTCCGCGACCTTCATGCACTTTTTGTAATGCGGAGAGGCCGGTTCCACGCGTGAGCTGCCGAATATGGTGACGGCAGGGCCGATGTTGTTGAGCGCCTCGAACCCTTCCACGAGCTCGGACATAATGCGAAAGACACGCCACGTATCTGACTTCGATAGATCTTCCATGCGAGATATATCCCTCCTCGATCAGAATTCAGTAGACAGTATATATAAAATGGGTCGTATTTCCTTTTAACAAGCAAAAATCTCGAATTTTGAGCCAAGTTTTGAGTCAAAACCGAAATACATTTATCACACAAAGCCACAAAGATCACAAAGAAGAGAATATTCGATTATATTTCTTCGTGCCTCAGTGGCTTCGTGTGAGGCTGATTTAAGGGTCCGATCTTGATTCATCGGTCTGAGGCTGAGCCTCGCTAACTTTTTGCGTACTCCTCACGGTATATTTGAACGAACGCAAGGAGGAGCGTGACGACCAGGGGGCCGAAAAGGACGCCCAGGATCCCGTAGACCTGGATGCCGCCGAGTATTCCCAGAAAGAGAAAGAAGATGGGGAGCTTCGCCTTCTTTCCGATGAGAAGCGGCCTCAG
>DATDRO010000143.1:0-8004 GCA_035291685.1 Nitrospirota bacterium
AAGCACATAACCGCGGGCGCCAAAAAGGTCCTGATCTCCGCCCCCGCCAAGGACCCCGATGCGACCTTCGTGATCGGCGTGAACGAGCACACCTACGATCCCAAGACGCACCACATCATCTCGAATGCCTCCTGCACGACGAACTGCCTCGCGCCCTTTACCAAGGTAGTGCATGAGAACTTCGGCATCGTGCACGGCTTGATGAACACGATCCACTCCTACACCAACGACCAGAAGCTGCTCGATCTGCCGCATAAGGACCTCAGAAGGGCCCGTGCCGCGTGCATGTCCATCATCCCGACCTCGACCGGCGCGGCCAAGGCCGTGTCCCTCGTGCTGCCGGAACTGAAAGGCAAGCTCGACGGCATGTCGCTCCGCGTTCCCACGCCGAACGTGTCGGTCGTGGACGTCGTGTTCGAGGTCTCGAAGAAGACCACCAGGGAAGAAGTGAATGCCGCGCTTAAGGCTGCAGCCGAGGGCAAGATGAAGGGTATCCTCCAGTTCGAAGAAGCGCCGCTCGTCTCGATAGACTTCAAGGGCAATCCGCACTCCTCCATCGTTGACGCCGCGCTCACGAGCGTGATGGAAGGGACCATGGTGAAGGTGATCTCCTGGTACGACAACGAGTGGGGCTACTCGAACCGGCTCCGCGACCTGGCGATCCTGGTGGCGAAGAAAGGATTGTAAGGACCTCAGGGTCAAGGGTCAGGGGTCAAGGGTCAAGGAAGACCGTGCTGATGAGGAGGGTTCATCTTGGACAAGAAGACGATCGAGCGCGTTGACGTGAAAGGCAAGCGGGTGTTCATCCGGGCGGATTTCAACGTCCCTATTGATGAACACGGAAACATCACCGACGACGGCCGCATACGCTCCACCCTGCCGACCATCAACTACGCGATCGACGAGGGCGCCAAGGTGATCCTCGCTTCGCACCTCGGCAGGCCCAAGGGAAAGCGCGATGCCAAGTATAGTCTCGCGCCCGTGGCAAAGCGGCTCAGCCGTCTGCTGAACAAAGAGGTTAAATTTCTGAACGACTGCGTCGGTCCCGACGTGGAGCATGCGGTGCAGGGAATGCGGCCGGGCGATGTCGTGCTGCTCGAAAATCTCCGGTTCCACGCGGAAGAAGAAAAAAATGACGAGGGATTTGCAAAGGCGCTCGCGGCCCTTGCCGATGTGTATGTGAACGACGCCTTCGGCGCGGCCCATCGCGCCCACGCCTCCACCGCCGGCATCGCCAGGCACGTGAAATACGCGGTGGCGGGGTTTCTCATGAAAAAGGAGATATCCTATCTCCAGAAGACCGTCGCCAACCCGGCACGGCCGTTCGTCGCCATTCTCGGCGGCGCAAAGGTGTCGGGCAAGATCGGCGTGATCGAGAACCTCAAGAACAAGGTGGACAAGATCATCGTGGGCGGGGCCATGGCCTTTACGTTCATCAAGGCCCGCGGGCAGGAAGTGGGCAATTCGCTCGTTGAGCCCGAAATGCTCGAAGCGGCGCAGCGGATCCGGAAAGGCCTGCGGGAGAGCGGCACGAAATTCTACCTCCCCGTGGATTTCGTCGTGGCGGAGAACGCGAACGACGGCGCCCAGACCAAGATCGTCACCTCGCAGGAAATGCCGAAGGGCTGGACAGGACTCGACATCGGGCCGGCGACGACACGGCTCTTTGCCGAGGCGATCCAGGATGCCAAGACCATTATCTGGAACGGCCCCATGGGCATGTTCGAGAAAGACGCCTACTCGCGCGGGACATTCGCCATTGCGCGCGCGGTCGCCGATGCCTTCGCCCTCACGATCGTGGGCGGCGGCGACACGGACGTGGCCGTGCACAAGGCGGGGGTCGCGGACAGCATCGCCTTCATCTCAACGGGAGGCGGAGCATCGCTCGAACTGCTGGAAGGAAAAGAGCTTCCGGGGCTCTCTGCGCTCATGGATGACGGGGAGTAAAAAACAGGAAGCTGAGGGGTTGAGAAGGTAAGATGGTCCCGAAGGTGCGAAAAAACTCATAACTTCACAACTTCTTAACTTCCCACCTTCGAAGACGTATTAACTTGATCCCTTCACCTGTTCTACGAAAGAAAACGGGGGTTCTTATATGAACAAGCAGAGGAAACCGATCATCGCAGGCAACTGGAAGATGAACAAGACCTCGAAAGAGGCCCGCGATCTCGCGGAAAAGCTCGTTCCCCTTGTGTCGGGAGTGAGCAACAGGGACATCGTGCTCGCCCCGCCCTTTACGGCGCTCCCGGCGGTGGCCGATGTGATCAAAGGGAAGGGAATAGCGCTTGGCGCCCAGAACATGTCCTGGGAGGACAAGGGCGCTTTTACCGGAGAAATATCGGCAGAAATGCTGTTGGATTTAGGATGCAAATATGTTATCATAGGCCACAGTGAACGCAGGCAGTACTTCGGGGAGACGGACGAGACGGTGAATAAAAAGCTGCGGCAGGCGCTGAACAAGGGGCTGATGCCCATCGTCTGCGCGGGAGAGACCCTGAAGGAGCGTGAAACCGGCAAGGCGCATGAGGTCATGGAACGCCAGATCACCGGAGCCCTCAAGGGCGTAACTGCCGGAGAGATGCAGAAGATCGTGATCGCCTACGAGCCGGTCTGGGCGATCGGCACGGGCAAGACCGCGACAACGGACCAGGCGAACGAGATCCACAGTTTCATCCGCGGGAAGATCAGGGCCGTTTACGGCGGAGGGGTTGCGGACTCGCTTCGCATACAATATGGCGGAAGCGTGACGCCGGAGAACGTGTCGGCGCTCATGGCCATGCCCGACATTGACGGCGCGCTGGTGGGCGGCGCAAGCCTGAAACCCGAGTCCTTCGCGGCGTTGGTGAATTTTAAGTAAGAAACTGTTTGATCCGCTAAAACGGTTTAAGCGGTTTAAACTGCTGTGCTATTCATAGGAGGTAACAATGTTACGCGTTCTCTTGACATCGCTCCACGTTATCGTATCCACCATACTGGTATTCATGGTGCTCATCCAGAAAGGCAAAGGCGCCGACATCGGCGCGGCCTTCGGCGGCGCTTCGCAAACAGTGTTCGGACCGAGAGGGGCGCAGAGCTTTCTGGCAAAGCTCACGACCGGCGCCGCGATCTTGTTCATGGTCACATCGCTCACGCTCGCTCTTACAACGGCTAAAAAGACCTCCGTCATGGAGGGCGTAAAGACCGAGCAGACACAGCAGGCCCCGGTGCCGCTTGCCCCGCCCGTGCCAACGGCTCCGGCACAAAAATAGGCGGGCGGCATGAAGCGGTAATATTCGGACCATATACGCAGAGGGTAGGCCATGCCTACCCTTTTGTTTTTTAGCAGGTCCTGAAAAAGTATTTTTGCCGTCTTTGCGAGCGAAGCGAAACAATCTCGGTTTTAAAGAAATCAATAACTTCAAGATTGCCGCGTCGCGAAACACGCTCCTCGCAATGACACCCCTTTAAAGCACGTGTATTATCGGAAATGAAAAACCTCTTCTTCTACATACTCTCTCTCTGCCTTTTCCTCACCGCCTGCGTCCAGAAGGCCGAGCGGAATCCCAACACGATCGTCGAGAGCTCCATCGGCGACGCCCGCAGGCTGAACCCGGTCATTGCGAACGACTCGGCCTCGGGCACGATCAACGACCTGGTCTTCAACGGTCTCGTGAAATACGACAAGGACATCAAGCTTATCGGAGACCTCGCTGAGCGATGGGAGGTCTCACCTGACGGCAAGACGATAACCTTCTATCTCCGCAAGGGAGTGAAATGGCACGACGGCGTGGAGTTTACCGCCGAGGACTGCCTGTTCACTTATCAGAAGTTCACTGACCCCAAGGTCGCCACACCCTACGGCAGTTCCTATATTGATGTCTTGAAAGCTGAGCCGATCGGCAAGTATATCTTCCGGGTAACCTATAAAGAACCGTTCTCCCCCGCCCTCGAAAGCTGGGCCATGGGCATGATCCCGAAACATCTTCTGGCCGGCAAGGACATCAATACCGATCCATTCAACAGAAACCCCGTCGGCACCGGCCCCTACAAGTTCAAGGAATGGGTATCGGGCCAGAAGATCGTGCTCACGGCAAATGGCCATTATTTCGAGGGTCGACCGAACATCGATCAGTTCATCTATCGGATCATCCCGGACAGTTCCACCATGTTCCAGGAACTGCTCTCCGGAGGCGTGGATTTTATGGGGCTTACGCCGCTCCAGTACTTGAGGAAAAGCGAGACGCGCAGGATCAGGGAGAATTACCGGAAGTTCAGGTATCCTGCCAACGCGTTCACGTACATGGGATACAACCTGAGGAACGCGCTCTTTGCCGAAAAGAAGGTCAGGCAGGCGCTTGCGTACGCCATTGACCGGCAGAGCATCATTGACGGCATCGTCCTGGGCCTCGGCAAGCCGTGCACCGGGCCGTTCTCCTACGTGTCCTGGGCGTACAATCCTCATGCGAAGAGCTATCCGTACGATCCGGAACGCGCGAAGCGGATGCTTGCCGAAGCCGGATGGAAGGACACCAACTCTGATGGCGTGCTCGAAAAGAGCGGCAGGCCGTTCCGGTTCACGATCCTGACCAACCAGGGGAACAACGCCCGAAGCCGCGCGGCGGAGATCATTCTGCAGAACTTCAAGAAGGTCGGCATTGACGCAAAGATCAGGGTCATGGAATGGCAGGCGTTCCTGCAGCAGATCGATGAGCGGTCGTTCGACGCCATAATTCTGGGATGGAACATGAGCCGCGATCCGGATTTGTACGACATCTGGCACTCCAGCAAGACCAAAAAAGGCGAGTACAATTTTATCGGCTACAAGAACGCGGAGGTGGACAGCCTGCTCGTTGCGGGCCGGCGCACCTTCGATATGGAGAAGCGAAAACAAATTTACTACCGCATTCACGAGATCCTGGCCGATGAGCAGCCCTACGCGTTCCTGTATGTTCCGGACGCGACACCCGTCGTGCACAAGCGGTTCAAGGGAATCAAGCCGGCGCCGCTCGGCATCACGTACAATTTTATCAAGTGGTATGTGCCGAAGAACAGGATGGAGTGGTGATGAAAGACAGAAGGTAAGAGGTTGAGAGGGTAAGAAGTTGAGAAAATGAATCTTTGTATTAACTTCTCACCTTCCCATCTTCGCCGCTCAAATATATTTCAGTATGACAATAATCAACGTTCAAGATCTAACCAAGCAATTCAAGACCGTTAAGGCCGTTGACGGAATATCCTTCGCGGTAAGCGAGGGCGAGGTGTTCGGTTTCCTGGGGCCGAACGGCGCGGGAAAGACCACGACCATAAATATCCTCTGCACCCTGCTCTCTTCGACCGCGGGCAGCGCGAGCATCGCGGGTTTCGACTGCGCCGAAGAGCCGGACAAAGTGCGCGCGGCGATCGGCCTCATCTTTCAGGACACCACGCTCGACGTGGGCCTTACGGCCTACGAGAACCTGAAGTTCCACGCGTATCTCTATAACCTCGACCGCAAGCTCACCGAACGCAGGATCGACGAGATGCTTTCCGTCGTGGAGCTCGGGAGCAGGAGGCATGATCTTGTAAAGAATTTCTCCGGCGGCATGAAGCGCAGGCTCGAGATCGCCCGCGGCCTCCTCCACTATCCGCGCGTGCTTTTTCTCGACGAGCCGACCATCGGCCTCGATCCGCAGACGCGGAACACCATCTGGGACTTCATTGGCGCGCTCAGGAAGAAGGAGAAGATCACGGTCTTCATGACCACCCACTATATGGAAGAGGCGGAGAACTGCGACCGCATCGCCATCATGGACCATGGCAGGATCATCGCGGAAGGCTCCCCGGCCAGGCTCAAAGCCATGGTGCAAGGCGACATCATCCGCCTCGTGACCGCGGACAATCAAAGTGCCGTGCAGGAGATACAAAAGACGTTCAATATCACGGCACGGGAGGAGAACGGCGGCCTCTCGCTCGAAACCGAACGGGGCGACGAATTCATACCGAAATTGATACACGCGCTCCCTGTCGAGACCCTGTCCGTGAGCCTCCAGAAGCCGACGCTGAACGACGTCTTTCTCAAGCTCACCGGCAGGACCATCAGGGAGGAGACGCTCCAGAACGGCAAGGAGGTCATGCGGGAGTTCGTCCGCAGCCACGCGAGGGCGCAGCGATGATCCAGTTCAGGCCCATATACGTCATCTGCCTGCGGGAGTTCAAGAAGTTCTTCCGCGAAAAGAGCAGGCTTCTCGGCACCCTGGCCCGGCCGGTGCTCTGGCTTTTCGTTGTCGGGAACGGCATGACCGCGCTCATCAAGCCCCATGCCGGCATTTCCTACCTGCAGTTCATCTTTCCCGGCATGATCGGCATGACGATCCTGTTCGCGTCGATATTCTCGTCCATCTCGATTGTCTGGGACCGGGAGTTCGGGTTCATGAAGGAGATGCTTGTGGCGCCGATCTCGCGCCTCTCCATCGTGATCGGCAAGGCCATCTCCGGCACGCTGATCTCCGTTGCCCAGGCGCTGATCATCCTGGTGCTCATCCCTTTCCTCGGCATCCGGATCACCGCGGTCCAGGTCGTTGAGGTCACGGTCGTGGCCCTTCTCGTCTCCTTCTGCATCACGTCCATCGGCATCCTTATCGCCGCTCGGCTCTCGTCCTTCGACGGCTTCAACATCATTATGAACTTTCTCGTGATGCCCATGTTCTTTCTCTCCGGCGCCATGTATCCGGTCTCGTCCATGCCCCCGGCGCTCCGGCAACTCACGCACATCAATCCGCTCACCTACGGCATCGACGCCTTCAAGCACGTGCTCCTGCGAAACTCTGCACCGCCCCTCGGCCCGGAATTTTCCCTCTCCCTCGACATCCTCGTCGTCATCACCGTATCGGTTATCATGCTCACCCTCGCGGCTTTGTCGTTCAGGAGGAAGGATTAAACCGTGAAACGTAAGGGGTAAGGGGTAAGGGGAAAAATCCCTTGAGTTTTCCGTCATAAAATACTATTATGTGACTTCGCACGAGAGGTTTACCGATCTTTTGGAAACAGGGGGAGTAATCAATGGCACGAGCAGACAGGTTCTTAAAGGCATGCAGGCGCGAGCCGGTGGACTGCACGCCGGTATGGATGATGCGCCAGGCGGGCAGGTATCTGCCGGAATACCGGGAGATACGGGCAAAGCACACCTTCCTTGAGATGTGCAAGACGCCGGAGCTTGCCGCCGAGGTGACGATCCAGCCAATACACCGCTACGAGATCGACGCGGCCATCATCTTCGCGGACATTCTGCTTCCGCTTGAGCCCATGGGCATCGGCCTCGAATTCGCCAAGGGCGAGGGTCCGGTGATCCATAACCCCGTGCGCACCATGGAGGACGTGGAAAAGCTCAAGCCCGTGGATTCCGCGAGATCCATCGACTACCTCATGAAGGCCATCAAGATCGTGCTGAAGGAGCTGAACGGAAAAGTACCGCTCATCGGTTTCTCGGGCGCGCCGTTTACCCTGGCGAGCTATATCATTGAAGGCGGCGGCTCCCGGAATTACGAGAATGCCAAGGCCATGATGTTTTCGGAGCCGAAAACCTGGCACAAGCTGATGGAGCACCTTACCGGGGTCATCATCAACTATCTGAACGCTCAGATCGACGCCGGCGTTCAGGTGGTACAGCTCTTCGATTCCTGGGTCGGAGCGCTCGGATCGAGCGACTACCGGGAATTCGTGCTTCCGCACCAGAAGAAGGTGATCGCCGGGATCAAGAAGAGCGTGCCGCTCATCCACTTCGCCCACGGCGCCTCCCACCTCCTTGAGATGGTGGCTGAAGCCGGGGGAGATGTCATCGGCCTGGACTGGCGATGCGATCTTGACGCGGCCTGGAAACGGGTGGGACACGACAAAGCGGTGCAGGGAAACCTCGACCCCATCACCTTGTTCGGGTCAAAAGAGTTCATCCGGAAGAGGACGAAGGAGATCCTCGACCGGGCGGGAAACAGGAACGGCCACATCATGAACCTGGGACACGGCATACTCCAGCAGACGCCCCTGGAGAAT
>DATDRO010000144.1:0-13282 GCA_035291685.1 Nitrospirota bacterium
TCGCGGTAAAGAATACCCGGACCTGGGTGATCTTTTCGGTGATCAATAGGGGGAAGAGATAGATCGCATAGATGAGCACCGCTGAGACCACGTGAAAATGAAAGCGGGCTGGAATAAAGCCCAGCACCGATACGCAGAGCAGGATCATCCCGACATAGTATGACGAGGCGTGGCCGCCGAACCGCACGATCATAAGCTCAATGGCGACGGCGGAACCGATGACCGTTCCGTATGCCAGTATCCGGAGGACCCGCGGGTTTGAGATCTTTTTTGCCGCGATGAAAACAGCGAAAAGGAATGAGGCAATGATTATTCTGTATAAAAGAAACGTCTTGAAATTTTCGGGAGTGACAACGTAATCAAGCGCGCCCAGCAGAACAGAGAGAACAGCTCCCCAAAGCGATGCCCTCCGGAGCCACCGCTGAAAGCTCTCGTCAAGATGCCATTGGATATACTGTTCTTTATTCATGCCGTACGGGTATCAAGAGACCAGATACTTACTTTTCATTGTATCATAAATTTTCTCATCCCGTCATAAAAGCGCGCTTCGCCAAACCGCTTGAACGGAAAACAGGTTTGATGTATCATGTTTTTGCTTCCCCTATCACGACCATCAGAAAAGGGGTCTCAAAATGCCGGCCAGATCATTGAGATTCGTTGTGCACGAACACAAGGCTACGCGACTCCATTACGACTTTCGCTTGGAGATCGGCGGGGTGCTCAAATCATGGGCAATTCCCAAAGGCCCTTCACTGGACCCCGCGGACAAGCGGCTCGCGATCATGGTTCCTGACCATCCTCTTAATTATATTGACTTCGAGGGGATCATACCCGAGGGCCATTACGGCGCCGGACCCGTCGTTGTCTGGGACACGGGAGAGTTCAACCCGCTCGACACGGACAATCCCGTCGAGGCGCTTAAACAAGGCAAGCTCAGCTTTGAGCTCAACGGGGGAAAGCTCAAGGGCGCCTTCACGCTCGCCCGGATGAAAGGGCTCCCGAAAGGCACGGGCAAAGAGTGGCTCTTGATGAAGAAAAAGGACGCTGCGGCAAAAAATGATTTTATCTTAAAGACGGAGCTCACGCCGGAAAAATTAAGGAAACTTATGGAACGCGTCCCGCCCTGCGAAACGGAATGATCAATACATGACATAATAATAAAGAGATGTATCTTTCTCTTTATTAAAACAGAATACCTGCTAAAACAGGCCTCAATGCCATTTCAAGTCTCTTTGCCTGACAGTCATGCAAATTTAAACATTTTCCCCATGAACCTGAAAATACCTACGCTCCTTTCTTGACAAGACTTGATCCAGGTGATAGGCTTAAAAAAAGAGTAAAAATATCCTCTTTAAAGGTATCATCTAAGGAGGTGCTACTTATGTATGCCATTATGGGAGCGACAGGAAATGTCGGCGGCAAAACAGCTGACCTTCTTCTGAACAGGGGCGAAAAGGTCAGGGTGATTGCCCGTTCCGAAGAGGGGCTCAAACAGTTCAGGGACCGCGGCGCTGAAGTCTCGGCGGGAGACGCAGTCGACACCGGATTTTTGACCAAAGCGTTTGCGGGTATCGATGCCGCGTTCACGATCATACCTACGAATATGATGGCCTCTGATCTGCGGGGCTTTCAAAATGAGATCGGTGAGAGCATCGCCACGGCCATTCGGAATTCCGGCGTGAAATACGTCGTGAATTTAAGCAGTCTCGGCGCCGAGCTTCCGGAAGGGACCGGGCCCATCAAGGGTCTTCACGACCAGGAGCAGAGGCTGAACACTCTCGCAGGCGTGAACGTTCTGCACCTGCGCCCCACCTACTTTATGGAAAACCTGCTCTGGGACATCAACCTGATCATCAGCAAGGGTATTCTGGGCAGTGCCGTCCGGGGAAACCTCGAGATGGCGATGATCGCGACCAAGGACATTGCAATGGTCGCGGCAGATCTTCTGGTAAGGAGGCCCTTCTCCGGAAAGTCCGTGAAGGTACTTCTCGGACAGCGAGACCTCACCATGGACGAAGCCGCAGAGATCATCGGCCGGAAGATCGGTAAACCCGATCTCAAGTATGTGACATTTTCATACGACGAGACATACCGGGGAATGTTGGACACTGGCTTGTCCAGGGACGTGAGCAGGCTGTTCGTCGAGATGAGCAAGGGACTGAACGATGGGTTATTCGGACTTGCAAGGACGCCCCGAACATCGGAGAACACGACCGGGACGCCGTTTGAGGAATTTGCCGATTATTTTGCCACGGTGTATAAAGCAAAGACAAAATTAGCGGCGTAATACCGCAAAAGCAAAATGCCCCGCCTGCAAAAGTGCGGGGCATTTCTAAAGTATCAGGTATGCCAAATAATCTCTCGCTATTTACTTCCTCCTTCTCTTGGAGCTTTGATCGGGTTCGGGGTGGTGCGGGCATGGTTATAATTTCTCCGCGTACCGATACTGACGGACGCCGTCAGCCCGATATGCCGGCCTGCGAACAGGGACCGGATGGTCCTTTTCAGAATCGCCCAGAACGTGGTGTGCTTTTTCAATAACCAGAGATAGCCCTCGTGGAGCTCCTGCTGGGTCATGTTTTTGGGCAAATAGTTCACGCCGGCATATACATAATTCGTCCAGTCGTTGCTCGTGATCCTGCCTTCTTTCAGGAGGCGCTCCCTGATGTCCGATCCCGGATAGGGATACAGGATGTTCAGGTTTATGCAGTCGGCTTTCGATTCTACGAAAAGCCTGTCAATGCGCTCAAATACTTCCTTGCGGTCCTCGTCCAGCCCCAGTACAAAAGCGGCCTGCAGCACAATATTTTGATCATGGATCTTCCGGATAAGCTCCCGGTACTGCGCGGGGTGGTTCTGGTACTTGTGCGCGGCCTTCAGGGTCTTTTCATCCATTGTCTCGAACCCGATGAACAGGAACTGGCATCCGCTCCGCCGCGCGAGGGAAAGCAGTTCATCGTCCTTTGCGATCCCGATCCCTGCCTGGGAGACCCATTTGATCTTGAGCGGTATCAGTTTCTCGAACAGCTCCTTGGCGAAGCGCGGCACTCCGGCGACATCATCGTCCACGAACATGATCAGCTTGCTACGGTCCAGTTGCCGGACCTCTTCGATGATCTCATCGACCGGCCGCGTCCGGAACGTGTGGCCCCAGAACGCCGAGGTGGAGCAGAACTCGCACTGGTAAGGACAGCCCCGCATGGTCTGGACCATCTGGGAAAGGGTATACCATGCCTCGCGGGGCAACAGGTCCAGCCGGGGGTGGGGCAGGCCCTTCATGTCGTGGAACCGCTCGGACTTGTACGGCCCTTTCATGGCCCCCCGCTTGAAATCCTCGATCACCTTCCTCCAGATGTTCTCCGCTTCGCCGATGACCACGGCATCGGCATGCCGGAGCGCTTCATCAGGCATTGCCGAGGCATGGAACCCGCCCATGACCACCGGGATGCCGCGGCGTCGGTATTCGTCGGCGATCTCGTAACCGCGCTCCACATTCGAGGTGAAGGAAGCGATCCCTGCCAGGTCCGTCTTTGCGGCGAGATCAATATCACGCACGTTCTCATCCAGCAGGGAGATCTCGAACTCCTTCGGCGTCAGCGCAGCGACCATGGTGAGTCCGAACGGCGGAAGGCGTAATCTCGTACCTTTTTTAGCGATCCTTTTTGCCCGCGGCATGATCAAAGTAAGCTTCATAAAAAGCCCATCCTGTTAATTTTGCTGATATTTCAGCACATTGTGAAACTACATACATAAATAGTATCATAAAATTACAGTAAACGCATGACTGTCTGCTGATTTCGGCCTATTGGCCGTTCTCGGATTTCATATGTTCCATACCTGCAAAACTGCCGATGGAACGGGAATGGGCGCCAGGAAACTCTGACCTCGCTTCCCGCGATACATAGATTCTGTAAGTGTAAAGGGAATAATGCTGAGAAATATTTTTGTTTGATGGGAGTGTTCTTGAATACATTTGTCGGGTTCGTGTCGCTCAATCCTTCCGGCTAAGATAGTTCTTTCCCAACGTGTTTTGCTAATCTGACATTTTGAAATCAACAAATTCCCGTATTTTGCGAAAGTCCTTCACATTACTGGTAACGATGGTCGCGCCGATTCGACGCGCGCAAAGAGCTATAAGGATGTCGTGGGTAATCCGTGCAAGGAATTTCTCCTCAAACCCGTATTTTCGTTCAAATTGCGCAACGACTTTTCCGGCCCTCTGCCAATCAGAGGCCATGGGAACAACGAGCCGATTCGCTTTGGTAAAGGTATCGTATAGCCTGTCGAGAAGTTTGATCGATACGGGTTCCTGGGCGCCTGCGTAGAGTTCTTCCAGCACAACGGCGCTCATATAAAAAAGCGGGTTTCCGGCGCCGTACTCTAGTACCGGGTGGGCAATTCCCCTATTAATGAACGGGATATAAACCGAGGTATCGAGGAGCAGCTTATGCGGCTGTTCTGCCATAGATATCCTTGATACGCCCCTTGCCCTTTACTGCCTGGAGCGCCGCATCTATTTTGCTGTTCTCGATGATGATGTCCAATGCCCGGGTGATCGCCTCAGTATCGGTTTTTGCCTGAACGATCTTTTTCACCTGGTTGATTTTCTGCTGCTCGAGGATAAACTGCTTTCTGGCCTTCACCGCCGTGCTCATAGTATTACCTCCATGTGTATTATGGCATATTTCATACACATTGTCAATTTTTTATCTCAGGTGCGGGCTCGCCCATCCCGTCTCCTGGCAATACCCGAAAACGAGCCTGCTCCTTATCTCTTTTCCCGGCTTCATGGTTTTTCATGCTGAGCTAAAAAGCCTCCCATCATCCCCTCCGCACTCCCCGGGTCATGCACTGCCGCGGCCTTTGCCTCTTTCCATCTCCGCCTTAACTTCTTCACATCCTCGCCCTTCGCCTCACGCACCTTGAGCTTCTTATCAAGAGCGGCGAGACGCGCCATGGCATCACGAGAGTTATTTTCCAGACCCCGATACTTGACCGGATCGGATTTTGGGATCGAAAAATCTCCTTGTGTCTTCCAGATGTCGCCGAGGCGAAGCCAGGCAGCGAAGCTCTCGATCTTTCCTCCGGGCAGGAGCCTGATCTTCGATGTTGCCTTGATATCCTTCACGCGAAGCCCGTCTTTGCCCGCAACGACCTTCTGGCCTCCGGTAAAAGACTCCGCGCCCTGCGAATCGAAATACGTCCACGTCACGCGCGCGGTCTGAACACGGGAATCGTGACAGCTGCCGCATGAGCGCGATTTGCCCAGCGGATGCGCGACCTGATCCACCTGGAGCCATGCGAGATAATGATTGTTCCCGCCCGGAACAGTGAACGTGCCGAGCAGGGCATAGGCGTCGTGCGTCTCTCCCTTGGGCCAGCGGAACGTGAGCCCCGGCTTGGGCGCAACCGGCTCTTTGATGTTCCCGACGCTGTTCGGCCATATCTTCACGGGGATCCATCGGCCGGTCTGGTCCTTGATCAACACCGGCGGAGCCTGCGGGCCGTAATAAAGCGAGTATTTCTTGAAAGGATTTGGTTTGCCCCCTATCATGCCCGGCCCCCACGAGGTCATCTCGTATCCGCCGAGTATCTTCACATGACAGGCCTCACACGTGACTTTTTTATGAACGCCCGCGGCCATTGCCTGCTCGACCTCGGGGTGGCAGTCCTGGCACGCGGCTGTTCGGTCAATATGACCCATGCCGCCGGGCCCGGTCTGGTGGCAGTCGATGCACTCGATCTTTTTGCCGACGTGCACGTCCTCCGGAAGGCCGGGAGGCTCTGAGAATTCTTTGCCGAGATAGCTGTCGCCTCTTCTCCGTTCCATGGTTCCCGCGTGGCAGACGAAGGTGCTCCTGCCGCCGCCGGCGCAGTTCGGCGAAGGAGGCGTGCGGCTGAAAGCATGACTGCCGCGCTCACGCGACGGCGTATAGTGACAATCCAGACAGCCTGCATGGCAGATGTTGCATACCTTCTGTTTGACAACGGCCTGTTCGCGGGTGAGAGGGACGTTGATCTGCTCGATGATATTTTTGGTGTTCTCGAATGAGAACCGGTCTCCTTCCGCCCGACCGACCGGCCGGGTGTCTGCGAAGGAAGGCCCTCAGTTATTCGGACCGTGGCTGTCGTTCCATGTCCGCATGGACCGCTGGCGGAAGTTCGATCCCATCATGCTTGAGGCAAACTGTTTCACCTCGTTCGGATGGCAGGCGGATTTGCCGCAGGTCTTTTCAGCAAGACGTGGATCATATCCATAGGTTATGGGATCATGGTCGTGATACAGGAGAGTGCCGACGTCGTAATCAAATGAGTTGTCCGCGAGACGGGGCAGCATGTTTCGCTGACGGTCGTCGCCTGAGGGGAGAAGACGTTCGACATGGCCTTTCCGGGGCATGACCTCGAAATTATTGTCAAGCACGATGAGCCTGAGCATGCCCTTGTGCGCCCTGTCGGGCTCGCTGGACAAACCATTGCCGAGATGGCAGTCACGGCACTCGGTATTCGGATGGCGCGCCTCTTTCTGGACCTGCGCGGCGGTCATCACGAACTGCGGATAGCCCAGTTTCGTCATGCGCTCCTTGTCCGCATGGCACCTGACGCATTGGTCGCTCGATCGGTAGCCGGTATAAAAACAGGCGAACACGAGCACAATGAAAAGCTGCGCCAAAAGGATCGCCATCCCGCGCCTGTTCCCGAACCACTTCCATAATTTCCCGATCGCCATATTGACATACAGGATACCATACAGAACGGAGTGAAACAAATAAAAAGTGGGTCTTCATAGTTAAAGATAAAAGAAGGCGGCCCCTGAGCGATCGCCGCGCTTAGGCGCGCCTGTCTGCGCATCATTCAAGCATCAGGCTCAAAGCAGCATGAGCAAAGCGAAAATGCTGCCCGGACAAGAACAAAAACCCTGTGCAGCCACGGTATACTCGGCGCGCGTGCGCGACAGAGCGAGGAGGCTGCCTTCGGCGTTGCACCAAATTCCGCGAGGACCCAAAACGTACGAATATAAATGAGCCGGGCCGTTAATGCTTTCTTGACATTTCAACTGATTTTGATATGCTTAGAGCGTACTTCTTGCCGCTTGACAATCCGATACAGATGCTTCGTTGCTTACTCGTAATCAGGAGTTGAACGTGAATAGACTGTTCTTTTCTTTGCTCACCCTGATACTTACGGTGAACAGCGCATTCGGCCACGGGACCACGGTCACGAGCGCGGACATTGCGCTGGATGAAAAGCTCGGGCAGTATCTCCCGGACAATGCTGCGTTTGTCGATGAGAACGGCAACAGGATGGACCTTAAAAAGTCCATCGACAAGCCCACGATCATCGCTCCGGTCTACCTGCATTGCATGCATGTCTGCCCCCTGCTCCTGAACGGCCTTGCCGACGTACTCGGCAAGATGGACCTGGTCACGCCGGGAAAGGATTTTCGGGTGATAACGCTGAGCTTTGACGACAGGGACACGCCCGCGATCGCCCGTGACAAGAAACGGAACTACCTCAAGGCCGTCGGCAGGCCCTTCCCTGCGCCGGACTGGAAATTTCTGACCGGCGATTCTGTGAATATCATAAAATTCACCGAATCCATCGGCTTCAAATTCCAGCGGGACGGGGCGCACGATTTTTCACACCCGGTGGTCCTCGTCATCATCGCTCCGGGCGGCAAGGTCGTCCGGTATCTCTACGGCACCCGGTTCCTGCCCTTCGAGGTGACCATGGCGCTGACCGAAGCCGCACAGGGGAGGGTCGGGTCGACCACCCGGAAAGTCCTCCTGTACTGCTTCAGCTACGACCCGATCAAGAAGTCCTACGTGTTCAATATATTGAAGGTGACCGGGACCGTGATGGTCCTGTTCGTTGTGTCGTTCATTGCATACCTCATGATCTCGACCAGGAAAAAGCGGAGATCGCTATGACCGAAACGAGCTTCTATCATACCCGGGGTAAATACCCCGGCATCTTTGGCTGGCTCTTTACGACCGATCACAAAAGGATCGGCCTTCTGTACCTCATGTCGACGCTCGCTTTCTTCTTTGTCGGCGTGTCGCTCGGCCTCACCATGCGGCTCGAACTGATGCGGTCCGGAATGCACCTCATCTCGGCACAGACCTATAACGCGGTCTTCACGCTCCACGGCGTGATCATGATCTTCCTCTTTATCATACCCGGCATCCCGTCGTCGCTCGGGAACTTCATCATGCCGCTCCAGATCGGCGCGCGCGACGTTGCCTTCCCGAAGATCAACATCCTCTCGTGGTGGCTCTTCATCATCGGCGGGGCGATAGCCGTCACGGCCCTCTTTACCGGCGGCGGTCCGCCCGACACCGGCTGGACCTTCTACATTCCCTACAGCATCCGCACGGGCACGAACGTCTCGCTCGCGGTTTTCGGCGTTTTCCTGATCGGTCTTTCGTCCACGCTCACGGGAATGAACTTTCTCACCACCATTCACCGGCTCAGGGCGCCGGGCATGACGTGGAAGCGCATGTCCCTTTTCACCTGGGCGCTCTATGCCACCTCCTGGGTCCAGCTCCTGGCCACGCCGGTCATTGCGATCACGCTCCTGCTCATCATCATCGAACGCTCCTTCGGCGTGGGCTTCTTCGACCCGGCAAAAGGCGGAGACCCCATTCTGTTCGAGCATATGTTCTGGATCTACTCCCACCCGGCGGTCTACATCATGATCCTTCCCGCCATGGGCGCGGTGACCGATATCATCCCGGTATTCGCGCGCAGGAACATCTTCGGTTATACGGCTATCGTCGCATCGAGCCTCGCCATCGCCTTCGTGGGATATCTCGTCTGGGGCCACCATATGTTCACCAGCGGCATGAGCGACACGGCGCGGGTCATCTTCTCGCTCCTCACCTTTCTCGTTGCCGTCCCGAGCGGCGTCAAGGTCTTTAACTGGATCGCCAGCCTGTACAAGGGCTCGATCACCATGGACGCGCCGCTCCTCTACACGATGGCGTTCATCTTTCTTTTCTCCATCGGAGGTCTTACCGGGCTCGTGCAGGGCGCCCTCGCCACGAACCTGCACGTCCACGGCACGTACTTTATCGTGGCGCACTTCCATTACGTGATGTTCGGGGGCGCCGCATTCGGGTTCTTCGCCGGCCTCCACTACTGGTATCCCAAGATGTTCGGAAAGATGTATGAGGAACATCTTGCAAAACTCGCGTGCGTCATTCTTTTCGTCGGGTTCAATATGCTCTATTTTTCCATGTTCGTCCTCGGATGGGAGGGCATGCCGCGTCGCTATTATGATTACCTCCCCCGGTTCAACACACCGAACCTTATCTCGACCATCGGCTCCTGGGTCCTCGCGATGGGCCTGTTCATCATGTTCTATAATCTGATCCATTCGTTCTTCACCGGCAAAAAAGCCGGGGACAATCCCTGGGGGGCGGCAACGCTCGAATGGCAGACGACGTCGCCTCCGCCGACGGAGAATTTTGAAGAGATCCCCGTGGTCACAAAGGGACCGTATACATTTAGATGAAAATCCCAAGTTCCAAGCACCAAATCACAAATAAACGCCAATTTCCAATGTGTGAAACGCTTGAGCTTTGGCACATTGAAATTTATTTGAGATTTGGATATTGAGATTTGGAATTTCATGGTAGTTCGCATAACTGAGGAAAATGTACCCATGAACCATCGGTCAGAGGCAACACTCAGTGAGCACAAAGATTACACCGGCGCGAAGCTTGGCATGTGGCTGTTCCTTTTCACGGAGATACTCCTCTTCGGCGGCATGTTTCTGCTCTATGCAGTGTACCGCGAGGTGAACACGAGCGAGTTCCATGAAGCGGGACTGGAAATGAGCAAGACCATCGGGGCCGTCAATACGATTATTCTGCTCACCAGCAGTCTGACCATGGCCCTTTCGATATCGGCGATCAAAAACGGTTTGAAGAACCGCTCCATTCTGTTCCAGGCTGTCACCGTCATTCTGGGCGTGGTTTTCCTCGTCAACAAATATGTGGAATGGAGCGACCATATCCGCCACGGACTCTACCCGGACTCGCCTGAGCTGCTGGCCATGGGCCATGGCAAGGTCCTTTTTTTCGGTCTCTACTATGTCATGACGGGAATTCACGGGCTCCATGTCCTGATCGGCATGTGCGTCATCGGATTCACGCTTGTCCTGACGCTTCGCGACAACATATCGAGGGGGGATTACATAAAATTGGAGAACGCCGGCCTCTTCTGGCATTTGGTCGATGTAATCTGGATATATCTGTTCCCGTTATTTTATCTCATCATTTGATACGAACAGAGGAAGCGCTTCAATGGAACAAAAACAGGCATCACACATTGTCGGCACAAAGACCTTCATGCTCGTCTGGATCGCCCTTCTCATCCTGACCGGGCTGACGATCACGGCGGCGCAACTGCGCATGGGTGAATGGAGCATGGTCGCCAACATCGCGATCGCCTCGACCAAGGCCGGCCTCGTGCTCTGGTTCTTCATGCACCTCAAGTATGAAAAGAGAATATTCAAACTGTTGCTCTTTGTGCCGATCATCACGATCTCGATCATCATCGTACTCACGTTCTTCGATATCTGGTACCGATGAATGACAAAATATCAAATCCCAAATGACAAATTACAAATAAGTTCCAAAATGCAAAGCACCAATTTCTGAAACAATTGGGATTTGATACCTGGTTCTTGGAATTTATTTGTGATTTGGTGCTTGTTATTTGTAATTTATTTTGTGAGGTTATTATGGTTACCGGCTGGCCGCACATGTCAAATCCCGCGGATGATACGTTCTTCTTCATTCTGGGGATCTCCATCACGCTCCTTGTCCTGAACACGGGGGCCATGATCTACTTCGTGGTCCGCTACAGCAGAAAGCGGCATCCCCGGGCGGAGGAAGTGAAGGAGAACCTCCCGCTCGAGATCCTCTGGACCGTGATCCCGACCATCCTCGTGCTGGCCATCTTTTTCGTCGGCTGGAAAGGGTTCCAGTACATGCGCACGGCCCCGCCTGATGCCATGCGGGTGAAGGTCGTTGCCCGCCAGTGGTCGTGGGCGTTCGAGTACCAGAACGGGAAGCAGAGCGACATCCTGAAGGTCCCGGTCGGGAAGCCCGTGAAACTGTTTATTACATCGGCCGATGTGCTCCACAGTCTTTACATTCCCGCTTACCGGATAAAGGAGGATTGCGTCCCGGGGATGGAGACCCATCTCTGGTTCCTCCCGGACGAACTTGGCTCCTACGATCTCTTCTGCACGGAATATTGCGGCGTCGGCCACGCGGACATGATCACCAAGGTTGACGTCGTGACCGGAAAAGATTTTGATGCGTGGTACAAGGGCAGGCCGCGAACCGCAAAGACCGGCATGGAAAAGCATGCGAAAGCGCCGCCTGAAGGCGATAAACTTCTTCAAAATAAAGGGTGTACCGCATGTCACAGCATAGACGGAACTGCAAAGGTCGGCCCGACATTCAAAGGCCTCTATGGACATACCATGACCGTCATTACCGCGGGCCAGGAGCGGGATATCGTCGCAGACGAGGAATATATCAAACGATCGATCAAGGATCCCCAGGCGGACCTCGTCAAAGGCTTTCCGCCGATCATGCCCGTCTTGCAGCTTTCTGATAAGGAGATCAACGAGATCCTCGAGTATTTAAAGAAGTTGAAATGATACATGCGTAAACCGATAAAATCCCCCTCTATCCCCCTTTTCCAAAGGGGGACGTATTTAGTGCCCCCCCTTTAGCAAAGGGGGGCTGGGGGGATTTGACGGACATTTTCGGATGAAAATTATAAAATCATATCTTGATCTCTGCAAGGTATTCATATCGCTCTTTGCCGCCTGTTCCACGGCAACTGGCTTTATTCTGGCCTCCTCCTCGCCGAAGTCGGTGATGGTTCCTGTCATCGGCGTTTTTCTGCTCGCCTGCGGCTCGTCCGCTCTCAACCAGTACCAGGAAAGGGATATTGATGCCCGTATGGAGCGGACCAGGCGCCGGCCTGTTCCGTCTGGTGCAATACCATCAAGGCACGCTATAACCGTCTCATTCACCCTCATAACAGCCGGATTTGTCTTCCTTATATATAGATGCGGGATAGTCGCCTCCGGCCTGGGCCTGGGAGCGGTCTTCTGGTATAACGGGGTCTATACCTTTCTGAAGAAAAAGACCGCCTTCGCCGCCGTGCCCGGCGCTCTGGTCGGGTCAATTCCTCCGGCAATCGGATGGGTCTCCGGAGGAGGTGATCTTTTCAGCCCTCGGCTCCTTGTTCTCTGCGCATTGTTCTTCCTGTGGCAGGTCCCTCACTTCTGGCTCCTCATACTCCGCCACGGAAAAGAGTATGAAGAGGCGGGCCTCCCGTCGCTCAGCAGGCTCCTGAGCAGATCGCAGATCTCGAGGATCACTTTTGTCTGGATTTTTGCCACCGCCGCGACAAGTCTTTTGCTCCCGCTTTACGGCATGGGAAACTCGAAGATCGCATCTTTTTCTCTTTTTCCAGCCGCTGTCTGGCTCGTCTGGAACGGGATGAAGCTTCTCGGCGAAAAATCAACGCCCGTCTTTGCTATCCATGGCTTCAACAGGATGAACGGTTATATATTCATCGTCATGTCGCTTTTGTCTCTTGACAAGATCTTCTTCCTCATATCATGAGACAGATCACCGTCGCCGAGAAGCTCAAACAACTTCTCATCGAAACCTCGCCGCTCATTGAGAACTATACAAGAGAGATCTGTCCAAAATGCCGGGATGTGTGCTGTAAACAAAAGCACGGCGTGTTCCGGGAAAGAGACATACGATACCTGAACGCGCTCGCTATTGATGTCCCGCTCCATGACGAGAGCATGCCCCCGGAAGGCCCCTGTCAGTTCATGGGCCCCACAGGCTGCGCGCGGCCCCGCTGGCTCCGGCCGTTCAAATGCACATGGTATTTTTGTGATCTGATGCTTGAAGCAATGAACGAAGGCCCGCAGAAAGGGAGGAGACAATTCATCGCAGAACTTCAGGAGATGGTAAGACTTTACGACGAGCTCCTACGATAGTCCGGCAGACATTTGCCGCCTCCGACATCGCTCGTGCAAGAAAGCTCAAAACGTTTTTTCAGTGCCTGATGCGTACACAACGTCGTTTGCGGTCACGACTGGTTTATTCATGCCTTTCATGTCGTCGAACCGTTTGTCATGTTTATCGGCCTGTTGCCACACTTTTTTATAGAGGCCGCGCGGCTGTTTCATGATCACCCGGAACATCCCTCCGTCAAAACCGATCGGCATGAAAAG
>DATDRO010000145.1:0-5033 GCA_035291685.1 Nitrospirota bacterium
AGCCCCGCCTTCTTTATCTCCTCGATCACAATGGCATCCGCCTCGCGCAGGATGCCGAGCCGCGCCTCGGTCACTTCACCAAGGATGCGGATGGCGAGGCCCGGCCCCGGAAAGGGCTGGCGGTCGATGATGTCGTCCGGCATCTTGAGCTCCCTGCCGATGGCCCGCACCTCGTCCTTGAATAACTCCCGGAGCGGTTCGACAAGCTTGAGCTTCATCTTCTCCGGCAGTCCGCCGACGTTATGATGGGACTTGATGACCGCCGAGGGGCCTTTGAACGAAACGCTCTCGATCACGTCGGGATAGAGCGTACCCTGCACCAGGAACCCCGCCCCACCCAGCTCATGCGCCTCCTTTTCAAAGACCTCAATAAAGGTGTTGCCGATGATCTTCCTCTTTTTCTCCGGGTCGTCAACGCCCTTGAGCTTATTCAAGAACTGTGACGAGGCATCAACGTACTTGAGGTTCAGCCCCATATCTTTAAAGGTGTGCTGAACTTTTTCTGCTTCATCCTTACGGAGCACGCCGTTGTTCACGAAGATGCAGGTGAGCTGTTTGCCGATGGCCTTGTGCACAAGCACTGCGGCCACGGAGGTGTCAACGCCGCCCGAGAGGCCGCAGACCGCCTTTTTGTCCCCGACCGCCCGCTGGATCTCTCCCACGGAATAGTCCACGAACGAGGCCATGGTCCAGGACGGCCTGCACCCGCAGATCGTGTACACGAAGTTCCTGAGGATCTGCGTTCCCTGCGGCGTGTGCACCACCTCGGGATGGAACTGGACGCCGAAGAACTTCCGCTTCTCGTCGGCCATGGCCGCCGTCGGCGAATTGTCAGTGTGCGCTATGGCATGGAAACCTTCGGGCATCTTCTCGATCCGGTCGCCATGGCTCATCCAAACAACAGTTCGGAGTTCAGTGTTCGGAGTTCCCTGTTCAGTACCAATGCCTTTAAACAAACCGGCGACATTATCGATTATGAGCTCCGCCCTTCCATATTCCCGTTTTTGTGATCTGGCAACGGCCCCACCCAGGATATGCGTGATAAGCTGCATGCCGTAGCAGATGCCGAGCACCGGAACACCGGTTTTGAGGTGCGCTCTATCGATCATCGGAGCGCCTGCGTCGTACACGCTCGACGGGCCGCCTGACAGGATCAGTCCCTTGGGTCTGAAGGCGCGGATCTTATCGAGCCCCGCGTTAAACGGAAATATCTCGCAGTAGACCTTCGCCTCACGCACCCTCCGTGCGATAAGCTGGGTGTACTGGGAACCGAAGTCGAGAATCAGGATTCGTTCACTATGGATGTCCGACAAAAGGAAGCTCCTTTTCCAATACGGGAATGAAGCATATTACCGTATGAGGACGATGTATGTCAACCTGAAGATGAAACCGCAAAAAATACGTTCGGCTGCTGCAAACAGACTGTCACGCTTTGACTTTTTGACGTGTAACTTGCCACCCTTCTGACGTTCAACAATTATCAGTTATCTGTTGCCAGTTAGTAATGAATTCCACCAAAACTCGTCTTGACACCCCGCCCACCGCCGTTTATTATATCGGAAATGGACACGACGATATATCAAAAGCTGAAAGACACGGCGGTTGCCCTGGCTCAAACCCTTCCCGCGCCCACGTTCTATGGAAAGCACGCACGGGCGATACAGGACGCGGAAGAAACGCTGAAGGCTGATGAGCTTGTCCGCAAATGCCGGGAGTACCTGAATGAATCCGAGCTCGAATGCGCTCACGGGGTGTGCCACTGCGAGGCCGTGGCGCGCGATGCCGGAGCGCTCATCCTCGTCGAAGCGCCGGCACGGGGGATCCGGGGCCCGGGGCTTGATCGCCTCTTCATTGCGGCGATCATTGCGGGCCTGCTCCACGACATCAAGCGCAGAGAGAACGATCACGCGCTCCTCGGCAGCATAGAAGCAGGCAGAATTCTTTCCTCCATCGGCATGGACTGCAAGTACCGGGTATACATAACAGACGCGATCAAGAACCACGAGGCGTTCAAGGAAACGTATAATTCGGACGACCACGCCGGCAGGCTCGTGAGCGACGCGCTGTACGACGCCGACAAGTTCCGGTGGGGACCGGAAAACTTCACCACAACGCTCTGGCTCATGGTCGAGGCGCATAACACGTTGCCGAAAACCCTGTATGAGACCTTTCAGGAAAAGATGAAGGGGGTGGAAAAGATCAAGGAAACGTTCCGCACGGAGACGGGAAAACGGTATGGCCCGGAATTCATTGATCAGGGCATCCGGATCGGGAATGTGGTGTATGACGAGCTTTCTGCTTTAATGAAGAAGGACAATGATATATACTGATTAATTGATGTTTCATAAATCTCCCCCACCCCCTGTTTCATGATGCCCCTCACCCCTTCCCCTCTCCCTCGGAGGGGAGAGGGCGAAAAGCTTCACCCCTTTTTTTTCGCTGCTATCCTCTCATTGGCCTTTGCTATGATCTTCGCCTTGCGCGCCGCCACAACGTCGTTGTCGCGCATGGTGAGGGTGTCCTCCGCAAAGAGCGAGAACTTCAGCCACTCGTAGCCGAACTTCAGAAGCTCGTTGTCATCGGTCCGAAGTTTCTCGATCTTCTCATCCGGGATGTCGTAGATCTGCAAAAAACTGGTCTCGAACACGAACAGGCGGAACGCATCAAGGTCCGTGCTCACCAGAAAGAACATCTTGTTCTTCTCGTCGGAAAACTCGTGCTGCCCGAATGATTTTTTCTTTATGAGGATCTCCATCCAGCCCCGGTTCATTTCGTCGTAGAGGTCCGCGCCCTGGTCCTTCCGCCAGTCACCGATGGTCCACTCCTTGTCTTCTTCAAAGCCCAGGCAATGGTCCTCCTTGACCATGAAATAGAACTCGTCCTTTCCGGCCTCCGTGTCCTTCTTTCGGAGCGTCGCCATGCCCATGGGATAGTAGCGGCAGATGTTCGGCCGGTCCTCGTAAATGGTACAGCCATCCGGCGTCACAAAGGGACAGCTCTTCTTCTCGTCGTCCCGCATTCGAAGCGTGATCACGGGGAGCAGCGTCTTTTCGAGGACCTGGATGTCGGCGTACTTCTCGAGGAACTCCCCGGTGGAAATACCGAGCCGCTTCTTGATGCGCATGAGATCATAGGGCGGAAGCGCGATGCTGACGTTGCTGCAGCACGCGGTAAAGCACTTCACTCCCTTGTGGCAGCGGAACTTGAGCCTGCTGTTCGCGGTCAGCTTTACGGGGACTACCTTGTCGCTTTTTTTGCTTTTGCTAAATTCGAACTCTTCCATGTCGCAATCCCTTTTCCCTTCTGCAGATAAGCTGTTTCTGTCCATCTTCTATCTTCTGCCCTACCTCATCCAGCCCTGGATCTCTTCATGCTGCCGAATGAAGCGGCAGACGCCTTCATGGTCCGGCCCGAGGATGATCTTGAACCTGTCCAAGGCCTCTGAGAAGGGAACTTCGGCAACGCCGTTGATCAGGTTGTCGGCGTACGACACGATCTTCTCCTCCGGGGTCAGGGGAAGATAATCTTTCCCGGGCAGGCCGAGCCGCTCCGCTTCCGACGCCGGAATGCCCGCGCCGATGTGCCGTTCAATGATATTGATGAGCGCGCCGGACAGTCCGAGTCTCTTCGCGATCTCGGCCCCGACGATCGCATGCTCTATCCCGTGCGTCCGAGACCTGCCGATGTCATGGAGAAGCCCGCCCTGACGAACTAATTCTCTGTCAACCGCTGCCCCTACCCTCTCAGCTATGGACAACGCTACCATGGAGACCGTAAGGCTGTGCGCGATTACTTCCGGGGAACACCCGGCATTAACCAAAATCTGTTTGTCAAACATACCTGAATGAATAATACCACTTTAAAAATAAATTTCAAATCGTATAATTTGGAGCATAAGAGAGCGGGTTAAATAAAAGGGGCCGGCCAAAAGGCCAGCCCCTTTGTGTTCATGCTGTGTGTCGGTGAAATTACTTTCCCATTTTTATCATGATGGGAACGATCAGGAGCGCGACGATGTTGATGACCTTGATCATCGGGTTGATGGCCGGTCCTGCGGTGTCCTTGTACGGATCGCCGACCGTGTCGCCCGTGACAGAGGCCTTGTGTCCTTCGCTCCCCTTCTTATGCACGACGCCCTTGCTGTCGGTGACGCCGTCTTCAAAGGACTTCTTGGCATTGTCCCACGCGCCGCCGCCGCTCGTCATGGCGATGGCCTGGAACAGACCGGTGATGATGGAGCCGATCAGCACTCCGCCCAGCGCCTCGCGGCCCAGGGTCAGGCCCACGACCACCGGTACAACGACCGGGATAAGGGCCGGGACCATCATCTGCTTGATGGCGCCCTTGGTAACGATATCAACGCACTTGCCGTACTCCGGCTTTGCCTTGCCTTCCATGATGCCTTTGATCTCGCGGAACTGCCTGCGCACTTCCTCGACGATGCTGCCCGCGGCCTTACCCACGGCCTCCATGAGGAGCGAGCCGAAGTAGTAGGGGAGCAGGCCGCCGATGAACAGGCCGGCGAGGACCATGGGGTTCGAAAGGTCGAACAGCACCTTCACGTCCGCTCCGAAGGAGCGTGAATATTCAGCAAAGAGCACCAAAGCGGCGAGACCGGCGGAGCCGATGGCATAGCCCTTGGTCACTGCCTTGGTGGTGTTGCCGACCGCATCGAGGGGGTCCGTGATATCACGGATCGCTTTCGGGAGCCCGGCCATTTCAGCGATGCCGCCCGCGTTGTCCGTGATCGGTCCGTAGGAGTCGATGGCCACGACGATGCCGGTCATGGAGAGCATGGACACCGCCGAGAGCGCGATGGCGAAGAGACCTCCGCCCATGTTGCCGGTGAAGCCGCCGCCGAGGTGGTAGGCGCCGAGGATCGACGCAACGATCACGATCACCGGCGCGCCCGTTGACTTCATGCTGACCGCAAGGCCGGCGATCACGTTCGTGCCGTGGCCGGTCAGGCTGGCCTTTGCAATGTGCTGGACCGGAGAATACTCCTTAGCGGTAAAGTACTCGGTGATCAGCAC
>DATDRO010000146.1:0-3852 GCA_035291685.1 Nitrospirota bacterium
AACCTTCATCCCCCACGCGGCGTCGCTGCGTCAGGCTTTCGCCCATTGCGCAATATTCCCCACTGCTGCCTCCCGTAGGAGTCTGGACCGTGTCTCAGTTCCAGTGTGGCTGATCGTCCTCTCAGACCAGCTACCCATCATCGCCTTGGTGGGCCGTTACCCCGCCAACTAGCTAATGGGCCGCGGGCTCATCCTCAAGTGGTAGCTTATAAATAGAGGCCACCTTTTACCCCAGAGAATTTGGTCTCCGTGGTCTTATCCGGTATTAGCCCCGCTTTCGCGGGGTTATCCCAAACTCAAGGGCAGATTACCCACGTGTTACTCACCCGTGCGCCACTTTACAATACGTATTGCTACGTACTTCTCGTTCGACTTGCATGTGTTAGGCACGCCGCCAGCGTTCGTTCTGAGCCAGGATCAAACTCTCCGAAGAAAATTGATCCTTTAGTTCTTACTCTAAAGGTATGTTGACTTGTGTTTCTCAAAACCCGCCGACCCCGAGCAGCTCGTTCAAAGAGCCGTCCGGGATTTTGCACCTATTTAGTTTTCAAAGACCATGTTGAGCAGAATAAGGACTATAACAAATTCAGATTGGCTTGTCAAGAATTATATTTCGACAATTTTCTGAAGGTTCTGCCGCAAAGAAGGCGCACTGTAACATATGCCCACCCCTCTGTCAAGGTTTTTTTCGCGTGATTTTTGTATGGTTTTTCATTCTCTGCGGGAGCGCTCCGGCAAACTTTTCATTGACATTCCTCAAATTATAATTATAATTTCCTATATTACAACGCAGCATTTCAACGTGCGCCTGAAGTCTGGTCGAGGGTGTACAAGCTGGAAAAATCCAACTTCCACATTTTCATTGCCCCGCCCTTGCTTCTGCTTCTCGTTCCAAATTTTTGCCGCTAAGGCAATACTATTAAGGAGGATTTAGATGCTGTATAAACGAACAATGATCAGAGTGGTACCCATGCTTCTGGCCATCGGGCTCATTATGCCGACCGGCTTCGCAGCTTCAGAAGAGGCTGCCCCGCAGCAGAAACCCGCAATCGCCAAGCTCTGCACCAACTGCCATAAGGCGGAACCCGGTAATCTCCGGGGAAATTTCGACATCGTGGCCTACAAGTCTCAGTCCATCCAGATCAAGATCGATGACATTACCGAGGTCCTGAAATTCGACAAGAATACTCTTAAGACCCAGAACATCCAGGCCCCTGCGGACAGCCCCGACGAACCTCTGCGCGCCCTCAAGAAGGGTAAAGAAGTGCGCATCGAGTACTTCGAGAAGGACGGCGTGAAAGTCGCGACCCTCCTCTCCGCCAAGCCGACTATCAAGGTAGCGCCGGAAAAGCAAATCAGCACCGCCGAGGTTGAGCGGCTCGTGGCCATGGGTCCGGATAAGGGGAAGTATCTTCTCATTGATGCTCGTCCCGCTCCCCGCTTCATGGAAGGCGCAATCCCCACGGCCATCAATATTCCCTTCCCTGCTTTCGAAAAGATGGTTGACAAACTCCCAAAGGACAAGAACGCCCTCATTGTCTACTACTGCGCCGGCATGACCTGAGCCATGAGCCCAAACTCCGCCGGTCGGGCGGAAAAACTCGGTTACACAAACGTAAAGGTCTATCATGAAGGCCTCCCGGAATGGCTCAAAAAGAACCATGCGGTCCTGTCCCCGCAGTTCCTGAAAGAAGCCTGGATCGACAAGGATATTCCCCATGTGCTCCTGGATGTGCGCTCCGCAAAAGATGCTGAGAAGGGCTTTATCAAGGGCGCGGTGACCCTGCCCGCCGGCACGGTCGAGAAGTCCCTCGCGAAGCTCCCGCCCAAGGACAAGAAGGCGCCCATCATCATCTATGACGATAAAGGCGGCGATGCTGCGATCAAGGCCGCGAAGACCCTGATCAGCGCAGGCTACATGCCCGTAGACATTATGACCGGCGGCTTCGCGGCATGGAAGTCGGCCGGCTTCCCGGAGGAAACCGGAAAGCTTGCCACAAACATTGTGTACGTGCCCAAGCCGAGGCCCGGCGAGATATCGATCGAAGAATTCACCAGGATCGCCATGAACACCCCGCCGGATGTGCTGATCCTCGACGTCAGAAATCAGGACGAGGGCAACGAGGGAATGATCAAGGGAGCGAAGCTTGTTCCCGACGAGGAGATTCTGGCCCGTCTGGCTGATATCCCCAAGGACAAGCTGATCGTCGCCCACTGCAACACAGGCATACGCGCCGAAATGGCTTATCACAAGCTCAAGGAGAAAGGGTATAACGCCAAGTTCCTGAATGCCGTTGTCTCTGTCGATAAAGACGGGAAATTTGAAATAACAAAATAGATCGCGCCCCGCTACTCATGATCCGGAGCCCTGGGAGGCCATATCCTCCCCGGGCTTTTTTATTTACGGCGGTTTCTGCGCGGACGGGATGGGCAAATATGATATAATCTCTCAAAGATACATTGCAAGGAGGCGCCATCGCACTCCGAGAGGAAGAATATGTCACGGTACGTGAAAAAACGATCGAAGAAGGCCGGCCTTCCGCCGGGAACGCTCGTATACATCGGGGACAGGAAGCCCGACGGAGTAAAGATAACCATCCTGGACTATAACGAGGCGGATTTCCATGAGATGGACGCCGGGACGGTTGAGGCCTGTTTTCCGTTCAGGGATACGCTATCGGTGACCTGGTTGGACGTTGACGGGACCCATGACATCGAGACCATCCGGAAGCTCGGGGAATGTTACGGGCTCCACCCCCTTGTGCAGGAAGACATCCTGAACACGGACCAGCGGCCGAAGCTGGAAGATTACGGCGACTACCTCTATATTGTCCTCAAGATGCTTTCTCACGATGAACGGTCGGGAGAGATACGCTCCGAACAGGTGAGCCTGATCCTCGGCCGGAGCTTCGTCATATCGTTCCAGGAGGGAAAAGAAGGGGATGTGTTCGGCCCTATCAGGGAGCGGATCAGAAGTGGAAAGGGACGTATCCGAAAAACAGGCGCGGATTTCCTTGCCTATTCGCTGATAGATGCCGTTGTTGACAGCTACTTTGTCATAATGGAAAAGCTCGGAGAGAGTGTCGATATCCTTGAGGAACGGCTCGTGGACAGGCCGTCGCCGGAGACACTGCACGGAATCCATGCGCTCAAAAAAGAAATGATCTTCCTCCGCAAGTCGGTCTGGCCCCTCCGCGAGGTGATCGGCGCTCTGGAGCGGGGAGACTCCGGGCTCATCCAGGAGCCTACGAGGGCGTACTTAAGGGATGTGTACGACCACACCATCCAGGTGGTCGAAACAATTGAGACCTTCCGTGACATGGTCACGGGCATGCTTGATATCTACCTTTCGAGCCTCAGCAACAGGCTGAACGAGGTCATGAAGGTGCTGACGATCATAGCGACCCTCTTCATGCCGCTCACCTTCCTTGCCGGCGTCTACGGGATGAATTTCAGGCGTATGCCCGAGCTCGAGTGGCCATGGGGGTATCCTGCGGTTCTCGGCATCATGTGCACCGTCGCCATCTCCATGCTCGCCTATTTCAAAAAAAAGAAATGGTTTTAGATCTCTCTTCTCTTCCGGCATCCGCAGCCCAGGCCGTACACGTGCAGAGGTTGATTTTCGTTCAGATACTGCTATACTTAAAAAAGATCAGGTATCCGGCCGTTACCGATAATTGTTCGAAATATTTCAGCCTGCGATAGAAAAAGAATTCATGCGGACAACCATTTAGTGTTACAGAAAATTGCGGGCTGTGTTGCGGAAAGGAGGTGAATGGGGATGAAAAAGACAGTGAGCAGGAAAGCTCTTGTCAAAGAGGCTGCCTTCTGGGACAAAATGAAAATGGCGCT
>DATDRO010000147.1:0-30663 GCA_035291685.1 Nitrospirota bacterium
GCCGAGGGTGGCCGGATTGCGTCGGAACAACTGGCCGGAATCAGGCCGGAATGAGTGGCCGGAATCGTCGGAATACGCACGCATAGATCAGCTGAAATGACAGTCCTTGTTTTGGGTCAAAATGCTTCCAATTAATGTGCAATGATTTGTCAGACGCATTCTGTGATAAGTGGTCGATTGATAGGTCAAACATTGAAACTTCCCGATCTTTTTCCTTTATTATTTTATAGTCTAATATCTGGTAGCAGTTGTTGATCTTAAAACTAAATGGTTTCCGGTTGTCTTGTGGTTCAATAGGTTCAGAGCCACTGTTCCAGAGCGTTACAGTCACCACATATATGTTTTGGTTTATTGGTTTTTTTGCTGCATCATAAACTGTTATTTTTGGACTAGATATTTTACTATCATAAATCTGCTGTTGTGCTGTGATGATGTAACTCAGCTTTTTGTCTTTTTTAGGATTGTAATAAAAATATAGTCCTATAATGATTGAACCAATTGCTAGTAAAATTGTTAAGATGTTGAACGGGCGTTTGAAATCTTCAAAGAATGACATCGAATGACCTCACTTTGTTTCAACGCCGCCGTGAGGGCGCGCTTCTCAGCGACCCTCTCGACGGCGTGGTTATCATATATTTACCTCGAAAGTATTTTACCTGTAGCGTCGTCAACACGGACTTCTCTGTCTGAACTTTCATCTGGAAAGACTATTGTATTGCCTTCTTTTTTAGGCAACTTAAACGAGTTGTAGATGCCAGAACCACTAACGTAAAGGTCTCTATGTTGCCAGACTTTTTTGCCATCGGTTATCTTTAGCTTGGCAACCATGCCAATCCCGCCAACATATATATAGTTTTGTGAGATTAAAAGAGGCGAAATATTAAAAGCATTAATCTCTGTAGCCCACAACAGGCGATAATGGGTCGGGTCGAACTGTGCTATTATCGCGCTACCAGAGTCATCATCAGTAATGCCAAATGTAAATACAATATTATTTTTGAAAATATGGTATTCAACCCTTTCAATGTAAAAGTATTCTGGCAGGTTGATTTTAATCGTAGAAGCTTTTCCAGAGTGCTTAACTATCAAATTGCCTTTGGTCTCGATGTGATAGACGCTGTCCTTAATTTCAAGATCACACGGTTTATCGCTCGACATCATGTAGCAGGTTTCTTCCGATGAGAAGGATACGCTTACAAGCGATAGCAATATAATCATTGCACCCGAGAGAACCTTAGAATTTACTGTCATAAATAGTCCTCGCCCGAGATAACGCCCCGGATGAGCGGCTGACCCCGCAGGGGTCAAGTCCGTCTCGAGCCGGTTTGATCTGCCGCGCTTCGCGGCAGATCAGGCTCGGCCGCTCATCCGGGGCGATCTACCGCCGCGAAGCGGCGGTAGATCAAGTTATTATCGGTTCGAAATACTGTAGCATAGATTGATACCATGGTCAATAAATTTAAGAAAAAACTTGACGTATCAAGCTGAATTCATTAGAATTTGACCAATTGACTAATATTCAATAAATGGAATATCCGCCAAATAAAATTAATATGCGATACATGGAATAGCTTTTTCAGGGAGGGGGCCGATGCAACCTATTCCGGATGATATTCTGAAGCAGTTTAATGCGGTTTTGGAACAGAAAGCGGTTTCATCCTCATTGCGCGATGATTACCGCAAATGGCTTCGCTACTACCTCGATTTCCGGGTCAAATATCCTCCGCCGGATGCAAAGTCCGAGCAGGACCGTGAAAGAGGCGCGAAGTCCTCTTGACTTTTAGCCGGCGGCATGATCCTCTTCAACAGGGCTTGATCTCAAAGAGAAAGTGCAATTAAAGCTCCCTGCAGCAAGCCGCGGGGATTCTCTCTTCTCAAGGCAAGAACATGATTGACATGATATCTCTTCCTGCGCCCCACAAATATTCGCCGTAACACAAAAAAAACTTGCAATTTACATATTTGGAGATAAAATAGAGTAATATTTAAGACTTAGCAGTACACGGGGCAGTTATCAATAACGTATTGATTGTATTGGAAGATGTGTCTGGCTGGCTGCTGCAGGGCTTTCTACTTTACTCGCATAGGGAGGGAGTACATGGATATGAGCGCTTTAAATAAGTACTGGAGCCGGGCTACGAAAATAATTTTTGTTGTTCTTCTTGCTGTGTCTTCGTTGGCAGGATGTTCCGCCAAAGTTCCCAGCGCAACCGTACCGGTCGATGTCTCATTGAGCCCGAAAGCCCTTGAGACGATCAGCGACGCCGTGTTGGAGGTCGTGGTGCCGAAGCCGGCCAAAGATTCCCTGAAGTACGAAAAGGCCCTGCCGATGGATCTTATACCCTACGCCATCAGGACTGACAAATACTATTCCATAGGCACCGCCTTCGCCATAAGCCCCTCGGAGTTTGTCACGGCAGCGCACGTCATGCTCATTGGTTCGGAAAGCCAGTACGGTGAAGTGTATCTCCGGGACAAAGCGGGAAAGGTTTACGAGCTCGACAAGATCATCAAGTACGCGCTCAACCGCGATTTCGTTGTTTTCTCGATCAAGAACGGGCCGATGAAACGCTTTCTCCCGGCCAATACCGCTCCGCAGGTGAACCAGAAGGTTTTTGCCGTCGGCAACGCCCTGGCCCAGGGGATCGTGATCAGGGACGGGCTCTACACATCGAGCACTCCGGAGGACGAAGCAGGAGCATGGCAGTGGCTGCGTTTCTCGGCGGCAGCCTCCCCGGGAAACAGCGGCGGTCCGCTCCTGGACAAGGACGGCAATGTTATCGGGATCGTTTTGCGGAAGTCTGAAAACGAGAACCTGAATTATGCGCTCCCGATCGCGGAGGTCATAAAAGCGCCGGCAAACCGGGCGGTCGTACATATGAAATTAAAGTATGTGCTCGACAACATGGATATGACAAAAATGGAGACCTTTCACAAGGAGCTCTCTCTGCCGAAAACCTATGGACAACTCGATACGGAGGTAACAAAATCGCTCAACCAGGTCACGGAAGACCTGCTCAAGAAACTTCTCGCGGATAACCGGCAAAATATCTTCCCCAACGGCAAGGGGTCAACAGCTCTTCTCAATCAGAACTATGACGCCGTCTTTCCCCATATCATCATGAAAGATGAGGACGGGAACTGGGACGCCTTTTCCGCCAAAGACCCGAAAAACGGAGACCTGGAAAACAACGGTTACCTCTGGTATGGCCGCATTGGATCCACATTTTATTTCCTCATGCACAAGCCTGACGACATCACGATGGGCAAGTTCCTGGACGATTCGAAGGTCCTCATGGACCTGATCCTTAAAGGAGTCTACATTTACCGGGAAGTCGGCTCCGAAAAAGTGAAGATCACCTCAATGGGAAAGGCGCAGGAGGACTATCAGTTCACGGATGCCTACGGCAGAAAATGGAAGGTGCGCACCTGGCGGTCTGAATATAACGACCGTAAGTTCGTCATCTTTTCATTGCCCGTTCCCGGCGGATGCATTGCCATGCTCCGGGCCGACCAGACCGGGCAGGTGAACAGCGGGCATATTCCCGATCTCAAGGCACTGACGGATTTCATTTACCTGTCCTACTACGGCACCTTCAAAGAGTGGCGCGAATTCCTTGCGCTGAAGGACCGGCTCCCGTCGGCGTTTTCAGCCATAGATATCAAGATCGAGAACGGGAAGCTGTTCCGCTACAACTCGCCGCGCTTCTCGGCGTCCTACGGGCCCGAGCTCATGAGTATAACCGATAAGAGCGATCTCAAGCTGCGGTTCACCTACAGCAAAGATAAGGGCAAGACCGTCTGGGACATCGACGGCATCATAATCGGTGAAGATACGCATACCAAAACTTCCTATAACATATTTCGGAACGCAAAACCTCCCAAGGAACTGCCCGATAAGTTCCAGAGAAGCTGGGAAGATGTTGCAGGGATGAAGTTTCCGTTCAACCGCCTGGCCTATGCGAAAGATGAATATACCGGTATAGCTCTTGTTTATCCGGGAAACGACCCGACCAGGAAAGAGAAACGCGCGTCCGCCTCGGTTCTGTACACATTGGGATATTGGACGAACGGCAAGGTGGAGCAAAAAGAGATGGATGACAAACTCGCCGGATTTTTAAAGAACATGAAAGTATACGAAGGGAGCGGCAAGTAGGAAAGTTTGACGGAAGCAATTGAGACGTCCGGGGAGAAATCCCCGGACGTCAGCACGACACCCGCGGCTCGGAACCGGCCCCAAAGCTTGACAAAAGCAGCTCTCTATGATAGTTATTACAACATAATGAGCAAGCAGGCGGAATTCGTCAAAAAGGTTGAGGTCGTTTTAAATGCTCGGATTGGCCCTGTCCTGGCCACTTCCACCCTGAACTATTACATCTCAAAACTGGACAAGGACGTGGCGAGCCTCACCGCGGAGGACTGCAAAGCCCTTGCCGAAAACCTTCTGAACTCCGCGTCCTTGTTCGTGACCAAAGAGGAGGCAAAGCTTATTCGTTTTGACTTGGAAAATCTTGTAAGAACCTGTTCTTAATTTCATCACCAGGAGATAGCATGGGAAAACTCATTGTTGAGCCTCTTTTTTACATTTTTTTCATCTACGGGCTTAGTTTTCTGGTAATGTCATCTCTTATCTTCTATGGGATCAAAAGGGCAACATCGCTGACGCTGGTATCGACTTTCTCCCTGCTTGCCTTTTTCGGCCTTACGCACGGCATAACCGAGTGGATAGATTGGGTCCGGTTTATATTGAAAACGCTTGGTTCGGGAGAAGTCGGTATTTTAATCGCCCTGTCTCAGATCTTTCTGGTTGTTTCCTTTGTCTTGTTACTGCAATTTGGGATCAATCTCCTCACCTACCAATCGGAAAAGAAAGGCTTCGTCAGGGCTCTCCCGCTTGTCCTTTTTGTCATATACCTTGCGGCCCTTCTTGCCGCCGGGGTTACTGATGTTCTCCGGGCCGGCCTTATCGGGCGGTATGGTTTCGGGTTCACCGGGGCTGCCTTGAGCGCGATCGTGATCTTCAAGCTGAGCAATACCATGAAACCTCTCGGGAACCGGAAGTTGATAAAAGGGCTGACCGTTGCAGCGGTTGGATTTGCCTGTTACGCGATCTTCGGCGGGCTGATAATAAGGCCGGTGCTTGGTCTTCCCGTCCAGTTATTCAGGGCCGCCTGCGCCATTACGATCGCGGTCTCCTTTTTCAATGTCCTTGACGTGTTTAAAGCCCGCCATTGATCGATATAGTATCTTACGCCATCAATTCTTTCGTAGTGAAAACCTCTCACGGATACCGGCCTTCGTGAAGATCCCGTCCTGAAAATCTATTCTTGATAGAAAAAGATCCTGAGAAAAATATTGCGAATCATCGAAAAATTGATTATAGTGCCCCGAGCAGCCTATTTGGATAAGAAGAGGTAGAGGTCAAATGAGCATTCTTGATTGCATAGGCAATACGCCGATCGTGCGGCTGGACAAGATGAATCCCAACCCAAAGGTCAGGCTTTTTGCCAAACTGGAAGGAAACAATCCGGGCGGTTCGATCAAGGACAGGATCGCCCATTACATGGTCCAGACCGCTGAAAAGGACGGTCGGCTGAAAAAGGGCTTCACGATACTCGAAGCGACCTCGGGGAACACGGGGATCGGGCTTGCCATGGTAGGGACCGCGAAAGGATACAAGGTAAAGCTCGTGATGCCTGAGTGCGTAAGCCTTGAACGGCGGAAGATGCTCGAAGCATTCGGCGCAGAGCTGGTCTTAAGCTCCGGCTGTGAGGGGACCGACGGCGCCATACGGAACGTGCATAAGATCTTTGACGAAAATAAAAACGCGTACTTCATGCCGAACCAGTTCGACAACGAGGCAAATGTGAACGCGCATTACGAGACGACCGGGAAAGAGATCATCGAGCAGACAAAAGGCGAGGTCGCTGTTCTTGTCGCGGGCATGGGCACCACAGGCACCCTGATGGGCACGGGCAGAAGACTGAAGGAATTCAACAGCGGTATCACGGTCCTCGGCGTTGAGCCCCTGCTGGGCCATAAGATACAGGGGCTCAAGAATATGACGGAATCCATTGTGCCGAAGATATTCAGGCCTTCGGCCCTTGATGAAAGATGGAGCGTAAATGACGATGACGCATTCAACACCACGCGGCGGCTCGCCGTGGAGGAAGGTCTTTTCGTCGGCATGAGCAGCGGAGCGGCTATGTGGGCCGCGATGAAAAAGGCGAAGGAGATGAAGGACGGAATTATCGTCGTTATCTTTCCCGACCGGGGTGACCGGTATCTCAGCACAGCCTTGTTCACCTCGGTGTGCGCAAAATGCCCGCCGTGATGACGTGCACAAAATCAAAGCCGTCTCGCTCAAAGGCAGAGGGCTAAAAGGCGACGCCTCAGATCAATAAATCAAAATCAAGACCTTTAAACCAGTCTCACACGAAGCCACGAAGAAATTCAAGATTCAGGATTCAAGCTTTTTTTTGTGCGCTTTGTGGCTTTGTGTGAAAATCGGGTTTTGGTTTGACTCAAAACTTAATTCAAAATTCAAGATGTGGGTTGTAAAGTACTTTTAATATCCTTAGACTGGCAAACCGAGAGGAGAAACAATGAAATGCAATGTCGGAGGAATGGACAGACGGGAAAGGATATTTCATGGCATCGTATTTCTTCTTATCGCGGTATTTTTGATTGACAGCATATGGCAATATATTATAGGTATTTATGGTCTGATCAGATTGCTGACCGGCGTCTTTGCTTTCTGTCCCGCTTATATTCCTCTTAAATATAATACAAGAAAGAGTAAGTAGCGGGCGAAAGGATTTCGGATCAGCGCCGCTGGTTAAAATTTAACGGCCTCGTAAAAAGTTCTAAAGGCCGTCTTTGCGAGCGTAGCGAAGCAATCTCGTAGTTCGTATCAGCGTGAAAAATCGAGATTGCCGCGTCGTTCCGCTCCTCGCAATGACAGCAGTTGGGCTTCTTACGAGTGCATAAAATTTTACTTGACACAAAAATTAAGTTCCCTTATAGTTTGACCATGTTCAACACAAGGTCCCTTAAAGCCGCAGTGCGTATCAAGGCAGCATGGCATGTCACCGCCGTGGCTGAGGGGGAAGGGTATTAGCTTTTTCAGAATGTAGCTAATAGAAATCGACCCATAAGGCCACGGAATATATACACTCCGTGGCCTCTTTTATTTACACGTAGCCGCAGGCTTTAGCCTGCGTCCGAATATTTACTGAATATGAAAAATATCGCCATGGATGAGAAGATGAGAGCAAAAGAACCGACCAGGGGGTGGATCATCATCGCCCTCATCGCGGTTTATCTCAGTTGGGGTTCCACGTATCTGGCGATCAAGATCGCTTTGACGGAGCTGCCGCCGCTGTTCATGATGGGCATACGGTTTTTCCTGTTCGGGATCGGTTTTTACGCGTATTTGCGGCTGCGCGGAGCGCCGAATCCCGGCCGGGGTGAATGGCTGCGGTCCGCTGTCATCGGGACTTTCCTGATGCTCGGAGGCAGCGCGGGCGTGGCCTATGCGGAGCAGTGGGTTGACTCCGGACTTGCGGCTCTGGTCATTGCCACCACACCGCTCTGGACCGTGCTGTTCGCAGGAATATGGAAGAGGTGGCCCAACAGGCTTGAATGGGCCGGGCTCTTCATCGGGCTGGTGGGGATCGTCGTCCTGAATTTTGAGGGAGACCTGCGCGCCAGCCCGCTCGGCGCGATACTGCTTGTGCTGGCGGCCATGTCCTGGGCCTTCGGCTCGGCCTGGAGCCAGAACCTGAAACTTCCCAGGGGCATGATGGCCGGAGCCGCCCAGATGATCACCGGAGGGGCCGTGGTTCTGCTCGTCAGCGCGCTCTGGGGCGAGCGCATCGTGGAAATGCCGTCCTGGAAGCCCGTTACCGCGGTCCTGTATCTCGGGATATTCGGGTCCCTCGTGGGGTTCACCGCATACACGTATCTTCTCAGCCGCGTGCGGCCGGCGCTCGCAACAAGCTACGCCTATGTGAATCCCGTGATCGCCGTGACCCTGGGCATCGCAATCGCCGGCGAGCGGATCACGATGATCGGCGTTATCGCAATGGCGATCATCATCGTGGGCGTGGTGCTGGTCGCGTTCGGGCAGAGAAAATAAAAACAGTTCAACATCGGCTCATGCCTACACGCTCGCAACAGAAAGGACCGTCTATGTATTCTGAGAGAATGGGAAATGTAAAGAGTTCGGCCATCCGCGACATCCTGAAGCTGATGGCAAGACCGGGGATGATCTCCTTTGCCGGAGGCCTGCCTGCGCCGGAGTTGTTTCCGGTAAAGGAGATCGCAGCAAGCGCCGACGCTGTTCTGAAAAAGTATGGCGCAGCGGCCCTGCAGTATTCCGTGACCGAGGGAATCATGCCGCTCCGGGAAAAGATCGCGAAGATGCTCGGTCCCGATAAAAAACAGCTGACTGTCGAGAACGTCATCATCACGCACGGATCGCAGCAGGCGCTGGACCTGCTCTCCAAGGTGTTCATTGACAACGGGTCCCCTGTTATCACCGAGAACCCCTCGTATCTCGGCGCGCTCCAGTCCTTTCAGCTTTTTCAGGCAAAGGTGTTGGCGGTCCCGTCCGACGGCAGCGGCATCAATACGTCGTTATTACGGGACCGTCTGAAGAAGGAAAAACCGCGGTTCGTGTACCTGATGCCGAACTTTCAGAATCCGACGGGCCTCTCCTATTCCCTGGAGAGAAGAAAGGAGCTCGCGGCGCTGGCCCGGGAATATGACGTCATCATCGTCGAAGACGATCCGTATGGCGCGCTCCGGTTCGAAGGAGAACGGATGCCGTCCATTTTCTCGCTGACAAAAGGCGGAAACGTGGTGTATCTGAGCACCTTTTCAAAGACCATCGCCCCGGGCCTTCGCGTGGCGTATGTCGCGGGCGATGCTGACCTGCTCAAAAAACTGGTGATCGCAAAACAAGGCACGGACCTCCAGACCAATACCTTTGGCCAGTACATCGTGAACGAGTACCTGGAAAGCGGCCATTATCAAAAGCACATTGACATGGTCACACAGACTTACCGAGAGCGGAGGGACGTGATGCTCGCCGCCCTCGAACGGCTTTTCCCGAAATCAGTCTCCTGGAACAAACCTTCGGGCGGGATGTTCTTCTGGGTGCGGCTGCCGGACGGCGCGGACGCCGGGGTCATCTTGAACAAGTGTATCGAGCACAATGTGGCCTTCGTTCCGGGCGTTGAGTTCTATCCGGATGGATCGGGAAAGAACACCATGCGGCTCAATTTCACGAACGCGACAGCAACGGACATTGAACAGGGCATCAAAAGGCTTGCAGAGGTCCTGAAGGAGAACGGTCTATGAGCGGCAATCCATTCTATCTGCTTGATGTCTTCGCGGAAAATAAATATTCCGGCAATCAGCTTGCCGTGATCAGGGTCAGGAACCCGCTGTCCGACAATGATATGCAGCGGATCGCCCGGGAGATAAACTTTTCCGAAACGACATTCATTCTCTCCGAAACGCCGCGCGACGGAGGATACGACGTGCGTATTTTCACACCGGGCGAGGAAGTACCGTTCGCAGGGCACCCGACGCTTGGGACGGCGTATGTCATCCGGAATGAGATCGCGCGGGATACTGTTGATAGGATCGTTCTGAATCTAAAAGTCGGCCAGATCCCCGTTACCTTCGGCAAAGACGGCATTGCATGGATGAAGCAGCTCGAACCCGTCTTTGGAAAGACGCTTGATCGGGCGACACTTGCTCCGGTGCTGGGTCTTAAACTTGATGAAATTGACGCGCGTTTCCCGATAGAAGAGGTCTCGACCGGCCTGCCGCATATTCTGGTCCCACTCAGAAGCCTGGAATCACTGAAACGGGCGCGGGTCGATCGCGATCTCTATTTTGATCTCATCAAGAACACCTGGGCAAAGCCGATAATGATCTTCTGCCCTGAACCTCATGAGAAAAAGAACGACCTCAGCGTCCGGATGTTCGCGGACGCCTTCGGCATTCCCGAGGACCCCGCGACAGGCAGCGGGAACGGGTGCCTTGCAGGGTATCTGGTGAAGCATCGCTACTTTGGAAAGCCGGAAATAGACATTCGGAGCGAGCAAGGGTACGAGATAGGCAGACCGTCGCTGCTGTATCTGAGGGCGGATGAAACCGACGGCAAAACACATGTCTCCGTCGGTGGAAAATCCGTAATGATCGCAAAGGGAGATTTTGTATGAATGATCGACAACAGATCACGGCACTATTGAAGGAGACGTTCAACACAGTCTCGGAGGGATACGACAACAGGCCGCTCCGGTTCTTTCCCATGAGCGCTGAGCATATCCCTTCCCTTCTGGGACTGCGCGGTGACGAGCAGGTGCTCGATGTTGCCTGCGGTACTGGTCACGCATCACTCGCGATAGCGCGAATGCTGCCCATGGGACGTGTGACTGCCGTGGATCTGTCTCCGGGCATGCTTGAGCAGGCCCTGAAAAAGGCCGCGGCGACCGGTATTCGAAATGTCGAGTTTATCGAACGGGACATGCAGAACCTCGGGTTCTCAGCCGGGGAATTTGACGCGGCTGTCTGTACCTTCGGTATCTTTTTTGTCGAGGATATGGATGCACAGCTCTCTCATATAGTCACGGCGATCAAACCCGGCGGCAGGATCATGATCTCCAGCTTTGAGGAAAGCTACTTTCATCCACTCAAAGACCTCATGGTGAAACGCCTTGAAGCATATGGTGTGCAAATGCCCCCGCAGACCTGGAAGCGCATCGCGAATGAAGCCGGCTGCAGACAGCTCTTTCAGCAGACGAAGCTCGCGAATATCGCCGTCACGCAAAAGAACGTCGGCTACTATCTGGCCGACGCCGATGAGTGGTGGAACATCGTCTGGAACGCGGGGTACCGCAGGATGGTGGCCCGGCTTTCCGCCTGGGACCAGGAGCAGTTCAAACAGGAACACCTTGCGGAGATCGCCGCTCTCAGGACGGACAAAGGCATCTGGCTCGACGTCGGTGTGCTGTATACGGTCGGAACGAAAGGCCAGACTAAGGAATTGACATGAGCAAAAATGAAATCGAAATATGCACGGGTAAGTCCCGGCTCGATCTTGCCATGATACATGACTTTCTTGCAAACCAGTCCTATTGGGCAGCAGGCATTTCCGTCAAAGTGGTGAAAAAATCCACCGAAAACACGCTCTGCTTCGGCGTATATCATCAAGGCAAGCAGGTGGGATTCGCTCGGGTGGTCACGGATTACGCAACTATTGCATACGTAGGCGATGTCTTTATCATCGGGGCAAGGGTCTGGGAAAACGGCTCATCAAAACCATCATTGACCATCCTGAGCTAAAAGGCTTGCGCTTGTGGTTCCCCGGCACCAGGGACGCCCATGAACTATACGGGAAATACGGTTTCAAAAAAGTGGTGGATACGCCGGCCATGGAAAGATTCATGACGATCCTGAATCCGGATGCATACACCGGCCATTATCAGAAGAGTAAGGAGGAGACGTGAAACATATTCCGATACCAACCGTAATCCGGGCTGCGGGAAATCCGCCCAAGCAAATCGAGGAGTTTATCGGGAGAGTAAACTCAGGGACTTTGGAGGTCAGCATAGCGAGGATGATCAGCCCAATGGGGTGGTCAGAGCCCGGACAGACCCCCGGCTTTAGCGAGTATACGGTGGTCCTCCAGGGAACGCTCAAGGTCAAGCTGAAGGACAAGGAACTGGATGTTGCTGCGGGGCAGGCGATTATCTTAGTGGCCGGCGAATGGGTGCAGTACAGCACGCCCTATGCCGGAGGCGCTGAATATATCGCGGTCTGTCTACCGGCCTTCTCGCCGGAGATTGTTCATCGGGAGGCATCATGACAAAGAAAAAACTTTTTGACAACACGGCAGATAAAAGATTGGCGGCTGTCTGCGGGCTTTTTTGTCCTGCATGCCGCGCATTTATCGGCACCAAAGAAGATCCCGAGGGACTTAAAGTTATGGCCCTGCGTTTTCAGCGATCCCTTGAGGAAATGCAGTGTAATGGGTGCCGGTCGGAGAAGCGCTGCTTTTACTGCAAGAGCAAATGCATAATGGCCAAGTGCGCGGCGTTAAAGGGAGTGGACTTCTGCGGCGAATGCGCGGAATACCCCTGCAGCGATCTGAAAGCGTTTCAGGCCGAAATGCCGCATCGGATCGAGTTGTGGGAATCGCAGGCACGGATCAAGGAAGTCGGATATGAGAAATGGTATGGGGAGATGATCGACCATTATTCATGCCCAAAATGTCGAACTATAAATTCCGCCTACGACCTGAAGTGCCGCAAGTGCGGCGAAGAGCCGAGCTCCGGCTACGTAGCCAAGCACAAGAAGGAGATCGAGCAGTTTCTGGCAAACCGATGATCCTAAAAAGAGCATTTAACCGCAGAGATCGCAGAGAACGCAGAGGAAAATCAAAACGATAGGTAATAAAATCGGATCACCCAAATGGTGAGGACTTCTTCAGCTCTACGGTTTGTTTTTCTTTGCGTTCCTTGTGGTTAAAAAAACTGCCGTTTTTAGGATGATTCAAGCTGTCAGGGTAATGGGGGAGCATGTATGATCCGCCGATGCAACGAAAGCGATTTTGACATCCTCTACTCCATCATCAACGACGCGGCCCAGGCGTACAGGGGTGTCATCCCTGCTGACCGGTATCACGAACCGTATATGTCCCGTGAATATCTCCAGCATGAAATGCACGCGGGGGTCGTCTTCCGGGGATATGAGATGGAGGGGAAGCTTGTCGGTGTGATGGGCATTCAGGACGTCCTTGACGTAACGCTCATCAGGCATGCCTATGTGCAGACGGCGTTTCGAAATCACGGCATCGGCGGGAAACTCATCGCCCACCTCAAGACACTGACTGCCCAACCGACGCTCGTCGGCACCTGGGGCACGGCGGTCTGGGCAATCCGGTTCTACGAGAAATACGGCTTCCGGCTGGTCACCCACGATGAGAAAGAAAGACTCCTCCGCACGTACTGGTCCATTCCCGAGCGCCAAACCGAGACGTCGGTGGTGCTGGCGGATGTGAGATGGTTTGAAAGCCGGAGATCGTGATCTTATTCGACTGAAGCACTCTCTTGTAATGCGTCACAAATCTCTTAACTTTGCTGTCATTCTGAGCGAAGCGAAGAATCTCGTCTTTCCAAATACTTGAGACCCTTCACTTCGTTCAGGGTGACGGTGCTTAAGTAAAGAAGTGTTAGACGCACTACACTAGATTATTGCTCATCCGCCCTTCATCCCCTCTTTTTTGTTCTGACGGCATTTCCAAAAACCCCTTGACAAAATTTTTCCGCCGGGTACAATATCAGCACAATCTGACAAATCAGAATAAGCGGTAATTACGGAGGGAGCGGGAATATGGCAAAAAAAAGCGTTTCGGCGGTTTCCCCGGCTGATCTCGGCTGCTGCCAGGTCGAGTCCGTCGTGACTATTGACGGCAGAGGACAGCTCGTTCTTCCCAAGGAAACGCGGGAAAAGGCAGGCATCAAGGCTGGGGACAAACTCGCCGTGGTGAGCTGGAAGAAAGACGGCGAGGTTTGCTGCGTCGCCCTGATCAGAGCCGAGGGGCTTGCGGAGATGGTGAAAGGGTTCCTCGGGCCGGTGCTGAAGGAGATTGTTTAAGCTCAGCACGAGCTTTTTGGTTTGAGGTGAGGAGGTTTTCATGCAGATGCAAACGCTGAAATTCATCAAAAAGACCGCGCCCCCGTGGTCAAACGGGACCGTATCGACTCCAAACGGCCCTGTCTACAAGGTCTCGACCGACTGGACCCGTCCCGATTACTGGGGCATGATTAAGAGCCGGGCAGGCGCGTTCCGCATGAACTATGCCGTAGAGCCGGGCCTCTATGCCGTCGGCGAACCGACGAAGGATTCCGACGTCCTTGTCACCGCCAATTACAAGCTGAGCTTTGATACCTTGCGGCGCGAACTCAAGGGGTTGAACGCCTGGGTCCTCGTGCTCGACACAAAAAGCATCAACGTATGGTGCGCGGCAGGTAAAGGGACATTCGGCACCGATGAGCTCATAAAGCGGATCTCTGATACGCGTCTTGACACCGTGGTCAGCCACCGGCGGATCATTCTTCCCCAACTGGGAGCGATCGGCGTGAACGCGAGCATCGTGCAAAAGCAAACGGGCTTCAGGGTCTCCTTCGGTCCTGTGCGCGCGCAGGATATTCCCGCGTATATCGGGGCAAAATACAAAAAAACGCCGGGGATATCCAGGATCAGGTTTACGATTCTCGACCGGTTGGTCCTGACTCCGCTGGAGATCAACCCTGCCATGAAGAAGTTCCCCTGGTTTGCCGCGGTCGTCCTATTCCTGTTCGGGCTTCAACCCTCAGGCATTTTGTTCGCTCATGCCTGGCATGGCGGCCTGCTTTTTCTCGTGATGGGCTTGCTCGCGGTCTTTGCGGGCGCATTTCTGACGCCTGCTCTGTTGCCGTTCATCCCCTTCCGTTCCTTTGCGATCAAAGGCTGGATCGTGGGAATGCTCATGGTCTTCCTTTTTACGCAGGTCTTCAACGCGATCGTCCTGCATGATACTATCCTGTTGATCGTTGCGTTTCTGCTTTTTCCCGCCATGAGCTCCTACCTCGCGCTCCAGTTCACGGGGGCAACAACCTTTACCGGCATATCGGGCGTCAAAAAGGAGCTGAAGATAGGTCTTCCGATCTATATCGGCACAGCAAGCATCTCGCTGGTTCTTATGATCGTGTTTAAGCTGAAAGAGTGGGGTGTGGTATGAAATATCTTGCGAATGTAACGACTCTGCAATACGCATCGGACAAATGCACAGGCTGCGGCAGGTGCGTTGAGGTCTGTCCGCAGGGAGTTTTCGTTATGCGCGAAAAGCGGGCGGCTATCACGGACAGGGACCTCTGCATGGAATGCGGGGCCTGCGCCATGAACTGCGAATTCGGGGCCATCTCGGTGAACTCCGGTGTCGGCTGCGCCACGGCGATCATCAACAGTATGCTGACCGGTGGAGAACCTACCTGCGGCTGCGGCGATGCCGGAGGAAGCTCGTGCTGCAGTTAGCAGATACCCTATTTCACGAAGGGAGGCGGTGCGCCGGTGGTGATCGTGCTCTGCGCGGACCCTGCCCAGTCGGGTGTACTCTGGGGCCAGACCTACTATCTCACGGACGCGGGCATTGCGGCGCAGAACCTGATGCTCGCGGCGCGCGCCCAGGACCTGGGAAGCGTGTTCGTCGGGATCTATGAAGAAGAAAAGCTCAAGGGCCTCCTGGGCATCCCGCCGAACATCCGCGTCGTAGGTTTGTTCCCTCTCGGATATCCGGCCGATGAAAAGAAAGAGGGCCCGGCCAGGAAACCGCTTCAGGATATTTGCTTTGAGGAGCACTGGGAAGGAAAATGACCGCGGCGGACACCCTCGAGGTTTTTGTGGACGGGACCGTCATTGAGGTCGCAAAGGGCGTTGTCTCGTAAAGAAAGACCCTCGGAGCGCGTAAAGAAAGAGGGCGCCTGTTTCAGGCGCCCTCTCTGCAGATACCCGTTATTTTTTTTGGGCAACGCCGATCTTGTATAAAATATACCCTCCTATGAGCAGCAGAAAAATCTTCATTTCATAGTTGATATATACATACTTGGCGCCTCTCTTCACATGCGTTATCCCGTAACGGAGATCGTCCGAGGTAAGGCCTAACACCAAGCTCAGGATAACCGCAACGACTCCGATCAGCGCCATGATCCGTCCGTTCTTATTTGCCGCGGCGATCTTCCGTCCGACCGGCCCGAGATAGCGTATCATGTAGCGCTCTACCACATTGCCTATAGCTGCCGCGCCCTTTGCTACTTCCCTCATCTGTACCTTGGTTTCGTCACCCATGTCAGACCCTCCTTCTTATTTGGAAGTTTTGCCAATAATTACCGGTGGCTGCCAAACAGCCTCATCCGCATAAAGTAATACTCTATAATATAGCAGAAGAAAAGGGTTTATGCACGGATAAGAAAGCGAGGCAGCTCTTTACGGGCTGCGGCAAGGCGCAGGAGAAAACGTTCTTCCAATGAAGCCGCAGGGCCGGAATGCCGCGCAACAGGCGTCGCATCCGGCTGGTACACCAGCATATGGAAGGCTATGGACGTGACAGGCCGGTCGGGAAACCGCCATTTTTCCATCGCGGACACGAACTCTATCCACGCATCGGCCATCTCGATATAGATTTGCGTATTTTGGTCCTTCAGATACTCCGCAACGTTCCGGGAGGGAGCGTGAACAAGGCCCGCGCACCTGTTGCGCACGGGCAGCACAATATGAGAACGGCCGTTATGAAAGACTCTGCCGAGCGGAAAGAGCCTGCATGCGAGCGGTCTGGCATCATAGATACGGCAGCCGTGCTCTGTCCTGAAGTGGCAGGCAGGATCGCGCGGCAGCATGATGAGCGGAAAACCGCCCGCGCGGCCGGACTCCACGATATCCAGCAGATCTTCGTAGCCCAGGTCGGCGGCAACGCAGATCCGGGATATCTCGTAGGGGTTCAGTACGATCTGCGGTCCGTTCGCGCAGCAGTTAGCGTCACAGCCGTCCGGGCCGCACGAAAGCTCAACAACATCGGATCCCGAGAGCGGCGGCGTATCGGTGCCCGCAATTTTGATGGATGAGGAAGGATATTTAGACATTACTATTTACAGCCGGGCTGATGTAAACGAACACATTGAAATACGGATGACAGCTAAAAAACCGGATAAGCATATTTTATGGTCTCGTATGAAGTCCCCAGTGCCGTCATTGCGAGGAGCGGAGCGAAGCGGCAATCTCGTTTTTTCAGACAGTTATAAACTACGAGATTGCTTCGCTGCGCTCGCAAAGACGGCTTTTAGACTTTTTTACGAACCAATCATATTTTACTTCGTCTTGTCTTGCTTATACCGTATCCGCATTTTCCACAGCCGTCGTCTCTATCTCTTCGTGACCAGCCTTCCGCCGGCCTTCTCGTGCCACACGACCAGCAGGGGGCTCGCCACGAATATGGACGAGTAGGTGCCCACGATAATGCCCATGAGAAGCGCCAGGGAGAAATCATGAAGCACTTCCCCGCCGAGCAGGACAAGCGGGATGAGCACGATCACCACCGTAAGCGAGGTGATAATGGTCCGTGAGAGCACTTCGTTTACGCTGGTGTTGACCAGAAGAGGCAACGGCTCGCGCTTGCCGCGCTTGAGATTCTCCCTGATCCGGTCAAAGACCACCACCGTGTCGGTGAGGGAATACCCCGCAAGGGTGAGCAGCGCGGTGATAATGAGGAGGTTGATCTCCTTGTGAAGAACATAGAAGATGCCGAGCACGGCCAGCACGTCATGCATGGTGGCGATGGCTGCCGCCACGCCGAACTTGAACTCAAACCGGATCGCGATATAGATAATGATGGCGACGATCGAGATCAGCAACGCCCAGAACGTGGCCACCTGCAGGTCTTTCCCGATGGTCGGGCCGATCTCGGTGGTGCTGTCCACCTCAAACGGTCTGTTGGGGAAGGCCTGTTTGAACATGGCCACCACCTTATCCGCGATGCCCTCATGTTCCCGAAGCCGGATCAGGATCTTGTTTCCGTCGGCAAACTCCTGGAGCGTCGCGCCCAGGATGCCGTTCTTCTCAAGCGTGGCGCGCGCCTCGTCTATGGGCAGACGGTCCTTGAAGCTGAGCTGCACCGTGGTGCCGCCCACAAAGTCGATGCCGAGGTTTGCCTTGCCCCTCCCGATCTGCACAAGGGCAAGAAGCCCGAGCAGAATGAGCAGGGCCGAGACGGTGAACGAAATGTTCTTCTTGCCCATAAAATCGATAGTGGTCTTATGCAGGATTTGAAACATCGTATTCCTCCGAAAAAGAACCGGTTTATAGCTGATAGCTCATAGCTGATTGGAGTTGCCAGGAGCTAAGAGCTGCATTATATGCTCAGCTTCTCCAGTTTCCACTTACTGTTGATGATATCGAAGATCACCTTGGTCCCGACGAGCGCGGAATAGAGATTGATCATAATGCCGAGACTGAGCGTAACGGCGAATCCCTTAATAGGCCCGGTACCGAACAGAAACAGCGCCCCCGCGGTTATAAGAGTCGTCACGTGAGAATCCAGGATCGTGAGGAACGCCTTGTCATATCCCGCGTCCACCGACGGACGCGGCGCCTTGCCCGTGCGGATCTCTTCCCTGATGCGCTCGAACATAAGCACGTTCGAATCCACGCCCATGCCGATCGTCAGGATGATGCCGGCGATGCCGGGCAGGGTAAGCGTGGCGTTGAGGAGCGCCATCGCGCCGAGAAGCAGCACCAGGTTGAGCACAATGGCATAGTCCGCGATGACGCCCGAGAGACGGTAATAAAAGACCATGAATATGATGACAAAAAGGCCGCCGATAAGGGCCGCGCGTACGCCCTTGTTGATGGAATCCTGGCCGAGCGACGGGCCGACCGTCACGTTCTGGATGACCTTCATGGGCGCGGGCAGGGACTCGCGAAGCACGAAAGCGAGCTTTGCCGCGGACTCATGTGTAAAAAAGGGGCTGGTTATCTGGGCGCGGCCCCCCGATATCCTGTCCTGAATGGTCGGAGCGGACTGGACCACGCCGTCAAGCACGATGGCAAGCTGTTGCCCCACATGCTCTCCGGTGATACGATCAAATGTTCTCGCTCCTTCCTCATCGAATCTCATGTCGACATCGGGTCTGCCCCTGTCGTCGATACCCACCCTTGCCTCTTTGAGCCGGTCGCCGGTCAGGAGCGTTTGCTTGTACAAAAGTAACGGCTTTTGGGATATTTTACCGGACTCAGTCACGATTTCTTCGTAAAGTATCTCCATGCCCGCCGGAATTTTTCCGGACAGCGCTTTTTGGATATCCGTCTGAGGCGCTACCAGCTTGAACTCAAGCCGACCGGCCGTCTTCATGAAGGAAATGGCCTCCTGCGGATTTTTGATGTCCGGAAGCTGAATCACCAGCTGGTCCCTTCCTTGCCGGTACACGTTCGGCTCTTTAACGCCGAATTTATTGATCCTCCGCTCGGTCCGTTCCTTTGCCTGCTGCACGGCATTTTCTTTCAATCCATACGCATTCGACTGCTTGATGCTGTACACCAGCGCGCCCTTGCTCCGGGACGTTGGATCGAGAATGATGTAGTTCTTCTTCACGAAATCAGCCACCCTGTCCTCCAGCGGCTCGGCGAACTTCGCGGTCACATCCTGGCCTGTTCTCATGAACGTAACCGCCAGTCCCTGCGTCGTTGCCGTATTTTGCAGGTCCGCGGCGATATTGTCCGCAAACGCTTCCACGGCCTTTTCCGCCTCGACCTGCATCACCAGATAGCTGCCGCCGCGCAGGTCGAGCCCGAGCGCTATCTTGGGCACGCTCTGTTTCCACCACTCCGGCAGGCTTGTCTGAAGCGGCGTGGACGGCAGGAACAGGAACAGCGCGATTACGACAGAGAGGAGTATGAGTCCCAATCTCCAGCGGATACTCTTTTTCATAATGAATAGCCTCCTTAAAGCCAATATATTGCAAAATGCAAAAGTTAAATTGTAAATTGCAAAATCATTAAAAACTGTTCCCTGACTTTACAATTTGTATTTTCCAATTTGCAATAAATATTTAATCCTTGTCTTCTTCCCCGGTCAGCACAGCGGCTATCGAACCGCGGGTTATTTTCACCTTCGTGCCCTCGGCGATCTTGACGCTCAGGGTATTGGGATTGACCCCCTCCACAATGCCGTAAATGCCGCCGCCGGTAATGATCTTGTCGCCCTTCTTCAGATCATCCACCATCTTCTTATGTTCCTTCATTTTCTTCTGCTGAGGCCGGATGAGAAGGAAGTAGAAGATCGCGAAGATGGCAACCATCATAATGAGGCCCGCGCTGCCTCCGCCTGCCCCCTGTCCCGCGTCTCCCGGCGCTCCCATTGCATATGCTGTTTCGATGAACATGATTCGCTCCTCCCTTGATGGTTTCTCGAAATTAAAAAATCTTACCACGGAGACACTGAGACACGGAGAAAATCCATTTGGCATTTGTTAAAAAAAAGCTTCTTTCTCTCTGTGCCCTCTTTGGCTCTGCGGCTAAACGTTTATTGATTCTCTCTTGGCCAAAACCTCTTTTTTAAATTCCGTGAACCTTCCCTGTTCGATGCTCGACCTGATGCCCCTCATCAGGCTCAGGTAGAAAAAGAGGTTGTGGATCGTGCCGAGCCTGAGCGCGAGTATTTCGCCCGCGTTATACAGGTGTTTCAGATATGCCCGCGAGAAGTTCCTGCACGTGTAACATCCGCATTCAGGATCGATGGGCAGTTTGTCTTTTTCGTACTGCGCGTTCCTGATCACCACCTTGCCGAACGAGGTGAAGAAGGTGCCGTTCCGGCCGTTCCGGGTAGGCATCACGCAGTCGAACATATCAATGCCCCGTTGCACTCCCTCCAGCAGGTCCTCGGGAGTACCCACGCCCATAAGGTACCGCGGTTTGTCCCCCGGCAAGGCCGGCACGGACGCCTCGATCATCTCGTACATCACCGGCTTGGTCTCGCCCACCGACAGGCCGCCGATGGCGTAGCCATCGAACCCGATGTCGACAAGGGCATCTGCAGACCGCTTCCGCAGATCCGAATACATCCCACCCTGGACAATGCCGAAGAGCGCCTGGCCCGTATTTTTTTTTGCCGCGGCGCAGCGCCTGGCCCACCGCAGGGTCCGCTCGAGCGACTCCTGCGCGTAATCGCGGGTCGCCGGATACGGTATGCACTCGTCGAAGGCCATGATGATGTCCGCGCCGAGCGCCTCTTGAATTTCTATCGCAACCTCGGGCGTGATAAAGTGCTTTGCCCCGCCGTCGACGTGCGACTGGAACGTCACGCCCTCTTCAGTGATCTTCCGGAGCTCAGCCAGGCTGAAGACCTGAAACCCTCCGCTGTCCGTCAGGATCGGCCGGTCCCAGTTCATAAATCCGTGGAGCCCGCCGAACTCACGGATCAGTTCATGCCCCGGCCGCAGGAACAGATGATACGTGTTCGAGAGGATGATCTCCGCGCCGAGGCCCGCGAGGTCTTCGGGCGAGAGCGTCTTCACGGTCGCCTGCGTGCCGACCGGCATGAACACCGGCGTCGTGACCTCGCCGTGGGAAGTGGTGATCTTCCCGAGCCGGCCCGCGGTGGCCATGTCTTTTTTGATCAAAGAAAAGTTGAACACGATATATCGCAGGAGTCAGAAGCCAGAAGTCAGGAGTCAGAATGTTGACCCTGGATAATCCTTTTTTTTCTCCTGTCTACTGACTCGTGGCTCCTGTCTGCTGCTTTTTTACATCCTTTCCGGCGCCGCCACGCCGAGTATCCCGAGGGCGCTCTGGACCACCGTCTTCACCTGCTTCATGAGAAAGAGTCGCGCTTCTGTGAGCGCGATGCGGCCGGCGTCATCCGAGATGATCCGGTGCTTGAAATAATAGTTGTGCAGCAGCCCGGCGAGGTCCTGGAGATAGTACGTGAGCCGGTGGGGCTCGTATGCCAGCGCCGCTTCCTCGATGACCTCGGGGTACTGCGCGAGTTTCTTGATGATGGCCTGTTCTTCCGCAAGATCAAGGAGCGACACGTTCACGGCATCGCGCTCCGGTATCCGGATGTTCCTTCCCTCGGCCTCTCGGAACAGGCTGGCGATCCGCGCGTGCGCGTACTGGACATAGTAAACCGGGTTTTCCCGGGACTGTTCTTTCGCCACATCAAGGTCGAAATCCAGATGGCTGTCTGAGCGGCGCGTGAGGAAAATGTACCGCGCCGCGTCGCTCCCTACTTCCTGGACCACGTCCCTGAGCGTGACGAACTCTCCGGCCCGCTTCGACATGGGCACGGGCTGGCCGTGACGAAGCAGCGTCACAAGCTGCACGAGCAGGATGTGGAGCGAATCCTTCGGATGTCCAAAGGCCTGAATGACGGCCTGCACGCGCTGGATGTAGCCGTGGTGGTCGGCGCCCCAGATGTTCACGAGCGTTTTGAACCCGCGGCCGAGCTTGTTCCGGTGGTACGCGATGTCCGTTGCCAGGTAGGTGTACTCGCCATCCTGCTTAACGATCACCCGATCCTTGTCATCTTCGAACGCAGTGGACTTGAGCCAGAGAGCGCCGTCCTTTTCATAGGCGAAACCACGCTCTTTCAGCTCTTCAATAGATTTCTGAACAGTTCCATCGGTCAGCAGGCTTTTTTCGCTGAACCAGGTGTCGAACCGAACGCCGAAGGAATCAAGGTCCGCCCTGATTTCTTTGAGCATCAGGTCCTTACTGGCCTCGGCAACTTCTTCCTCACATTTTTTGCCGAGAAATGCCAAGCTCATTGATGTTGTTACTGTCGCAGCCCCTTCATCAGGTATAGCGCCAGCTTCAACTGTGGCAGGACCTAATATCGCTTTTATTGACGCTGAGCTTGATATTTCATTAATATAAGAACCATGATAACCATCCTCGGGGAATGGTACATCATACCCTTGTGTCTGAAGATACCGGCTGCAGACCGAGTTCGCCAGGAGCCGGACCTGCCGGCCTGCATCGTTGATGTAGAACTCCCGCTTGACGTCGTATCCCGTCGCGGCGAGCAGATTCGCGAGGGCGTCGCCCACAGCCGCGCCTCTGCCGTGGCCAACGTGAAGCGGGCCCGTGGGGTTCGCGCTCACAAACTCCACAAGCACCTTCTCGCCCTTGCCGATATCGGTCAGGCCGTAGCGGGCGCCTTCGGCATGTATATCAAAGAGCGTTTTGTGCCACCGGTCCCGCTTTAAAATAAAATTGATGAAACCGGGGCCGGCGATCTCGATCTTTTCGATGAGCCCGTCCCGGTCGTCGACATTGCGTACGATGATCTCGGCGACAACGCGCGGGGGCAAAGACTCTGCTTTCGCCAGGGTCAATGCGAGGGTGGTTGCCAGGTCCCCGTGGCTTTTTTCTCTCGGGGCATCGAGGATGATCGCCGGTTTTATATCGAGTTTTAACTCTCCCTTGTTCTTGGCCTGGGTGAGGGCTCGCAACAGGATGTCGGTCAGGGTTTGTTTCATTGATTCTCTATGGATATTAAAACCTTACACGGGTGTTACAAGGGTGAAAGTATATCGCATCTCTCAAAAATGTCAACAAAATAATCCCTGAGACCTTTCCCAAAATGTATTATTGCATAGCGCGCGGACCGTGAGCGATAGATGCGCTTTGGCGTGCCCTGCAGGACAAGCTCCGTGTAACTACTTGAGGGACAAGCATAATCGTGTCGTATTGTTGTGCGATATCCGGTACGCGTGCGCGGCAAAGCGAACGGACTGCGTGCACGCTCCAGGTTCGGAACCGTCTCCACTTTACGTTTCACGTATATCCCCGTGTTTTTCAGTCCATGTTCATGACGGAATAAATTTTGGGGAACGTCCTCAATAATCCCTTTACTTGATAAGTTCACTGTGGTATGTTTTAAAAAGAAAAAGGAGCAGGCATGTGGGTCCAAATGTATGTAAATACCATCCTGTTCGACAGTAGAAACAGCAGCTATATTGTCGTCCTGAGAGATGAATCCGGCAAGAAGATCCTGCCCATTTGGATCGGGGCCGCCGAGGGCAACTCCATAGCCCTTGCCATGAGCAACGTAAAACCCGCCCGGCCTCTCACCCATGACCTTATCACCGGCATCTTCGACCGCCTCGAGGTCGAGGTCTCCCGTGTGGTCGTCAGCGACCTGATCGAGAGCACCTTCTACGCCTCGCTCTATCTGCTCCACAATAACAAGGAATTTCATATCGATTCCAGGCCGAGCGACGCCATCGCGGTCGCCATACGCACCGGAGCGCCGGTATTTGTGGAAGAAGAGGTGCTCGCGAAGCAGGATTCCTCCACGATCGACAGCTGGATGAAGAACCTGGGCGAAGGCGGGAGCAGCGGCGGCGGCGGGCCGGAATATAATGCGTAATCCCGGCGCAGCCGGATTACAAATTCCAAATTTCAAGCACCAAATTCCAAATAAATTCCAAGCACCAGGCTTCAAATCGCAAACGTTTTGAAAATTGAGGTTTGGATATTATTTGGGATTTGTTATTTGATATTTGGAATTTTTTTACAACCCCCACCTCGGCGAGAGATCGTTCTCCAGGCCCAGGCTGTCCATCACCCTCCCGACGATAAAATCAACCATATCCTGGATGTTCTTCGGATGATGATAGAACGCCGGCATGGCCGGTATGATGTGACACCCGAGCTCGGCCAGGGTGAGCATGTTCCTGAGATGGACCGCGGAGAGTGGCGTTTCGCGCGGGACGATGATCAGTTTCCGCTTCTCTTTCAGCATCACGTCCGCGGCGCGTTCGATGAGGTTCGAGGCAAAACCGTTTGCAATGGACGCGAGCGTCTTCATGGTGCAGGGTATCACGATCATAGCGTCCACCTTCGATGACCCGCTCGCTATCGGCGCGTACAGGTTCTCCTCTTCAAAATAACGGAACTGTTCTTTTTCAACGTGCAGCGTGCGTTCGAAAGTGTTCTGGATGTCGGTTTCGGAACCCTTGAGCATCAACCCCGTCTCATCGTGCAGGATCGAGATCCCTTCCCGGGACATGCAGAGGGACACCGTATGCCCCCCCTTGACCAGTTCCTGCAGAAGCTTCAGCCCGTACGGCGCGCCTGAGGCTCCGGTGATCGCTATCGTGTATATTGACATTATCTGCTCCTTTCGCTGAACACACGGCCGTCTCGTTTCATGAGGATACCGTGCTATTCAAACGGTCTGTATTGCACGCTCACGATCGTGAACACCGCTTTGTCCTTCGGCCTCTTGACAACAACCTCATCACCCTCGGTCTTCTTCATCAACGCCAGGGCCATGGGCGCGTCCATGCTGATGAGGCCTTTGGAATGATCGGATTCATCGGGACCCACGATGCGATACTCGAATATCATCCCCTCCTCATCCTCGAGCCGCACCCAGGCCCCGAAAAACACCATCGTCTCATCATCAGGCTTGCTGCCCACGACGACGATGTCCTCCAGGCGCTGCTTGAGAAAATGGATGCGGGCGTCGATCTCCCGCAGCTGTTTCTTGCGGTAGATATATTCCGCGTTCTCCGAGCGGTCGCCCTCGGCCGCGGCCGCGGCGAGCGCCGCGGTCACCTCCGGCCGCCTGGTCCTCCAGAGATGCTCAAATTCATCGGTCAGCCGTTTCTTGCCTTCCGGAGTAATGTATTTTGAGCCTGTTTTTTGCGGCGGCCGGTATCTGCTCATAGCGAAAGAATAATACGACAGGATATCACTAAAAGCAAGAAACAACTGCAGAGCTCCGGCTTTCAAGCAATGATGGAACCTACCAGGCCACTGAAAAAGTCTTTTAGCTGTCTTTGCGAGCGAAGCGAAGCAATCTCGGTTTTAAAGAAATCCATAAATTCGGGATTGCCACGTCGCAAAAAACGCTCCTCGCAATGACATTTTGAGAGTTTTTCAGCAACCTGTTACCGCGCACTTTTGATCATCACCCTGGTTTCTTTTTCCGCCTTGAACCTCTTGCCGTTGTCCGTCACTCTCTCGAAACCAACGATGTCCCCCCTCCTCATATTTTCAAATGGTTCATTCAAGGCGGTTCTGTCCTTATCGAGCCTGACGAACAGCCGTCTCTCTCCCTTCCCGCAGATATAGAACTCGATCTTTCCCTTCGAGACCAGCGGCTCGCTCACCACGCGAAACGAATGCTCACCGTAGATGTCCGTCAGAGACAGGCCGTCTTTCCGCAGAACAATATAAGAGAACTTGAGAGAGTCTTTCCGCAGCCCGATACGGCTGTCGATCTCTTTTACGATCTCCGGCGGGTCCCAGGGAACGTCCTCATGACACCAGTCCTTCGGGTTCGCGAGAGCAGGACATTTCCCGTTGCCAAAACAGGGAGAATAGATGGAAAAACCCTCCTGCAGGAGGCCGTCCCCGACCATGAGCAATTCCCTCGACGTCTCACGAAGCGCCGGCTCGATGATGACACAACTCCCGTCAGGCGTGAGCAGACGGTGCAGAATATTTTTCAGGAACAGGGTCCGCTTCGCGACCCGGTCTGCATCGCCGTGAAACAGCTCGTTCAGCACGTTCGAAAGCACGATGATGTCATACTGGTCGCCGGAAAGGCGATCCATCGCTTTTTCGACCTCCGATCTTATCGTCCGCAACGAAGCATTGATGCCGGTTCTGTCCCGCCATGATCGAAACAGGTTTTCAGCGTCCTTAAGGTTCTCTCCCACCTGGTCCACGGCCGTGAATTGAAGCAGCGGCCTTTTCCCCTGCTGCGAGAAAAAATCCAGCGCGCCGAGCGTGGCCGTGCCGGGGCCGGAGCCGATGTCAAGGATACTGAGGCGTTCCTTTGACAGGATAGTTTTGTGATGGAGGGACAGTTCTCTGAGCGGGAGATGGATCTTTGCCAGATTAGAAGGAATAAAATAGAGAAAATAGGCCTGCCGGAGCTTCCTGTCCTTTAGATACGCATCGGGCAGGTCCTCCCGTTCTCTAGTGAGCAGCGACGATAGCCGCGCGACGTCCGCTGCCAGGGCTTTCAGCTCATCCGGGGATAATTTTTTTGTTCCGATCATTGCTTTATACCTGTGTTTCTATCCGCTCTGATTAACCTGTTTTTCTTGATGCCCCCTCATCATATATTCGTCGGGGATTCAAGACAAGGGAAAAAATATAAAAAATAACGCGGAATAAGCCGCACTCTTTCTGAACATACCATGCCCGCAATCTCCGTCCCCGGATATACCGGATATTTTGGAACCCTGACGACTGTCGGCTGTACAGAATAAGACCCTGCTGGGCGCCTTTTTAGCCGGACAGCAGTGAAATATGCTATGATTTCTGTATGGTTAAGATGCGCTGCCATAAGGTATGCGTATGCCTTATATCGTTCCTGATGACGATCGCCGCCTGTTTCTCCACAGGATGGGCCGCTGATACCCCCCGTGCGGAACAAAAATATGTGTTCGGCGTTGTTCCGCAGTTCGAGCAGCGCAAGCTCTTTGCGATATGGAAACCGATCATCGACGACCTGGAGCGGAGAACAGGGCTTTCCTTCGATTTGGTCACGACGCTCAAGATCCAGGATTTTGAGAAGGAGTTCATTCAAGGAAACTTCGACTTCGCCTACATGAATCCGTACCATATTTTAAAGGCGGTCCCCGCACAGGGATATATCCCGCTCGTGCGCGACAAGGCGCCTTTGCGGGGGGTGCTCGTGGTCCGAAAAGACGGGCCCATCCGTACCGTAGCCGAGTTGAGCGGCAAGGTGGTGGCCTTTCCCTCCCCCAACGCCCTCGGCGCTGCGCTTCTGATGCGCGCGGACCTCGAGCGACTATACCACATCAAGGTGACGCCGCTCTACGTGAAGACGCACAGTTCCGTGTACCTTCATGTCGTGAAAGACCTGACAGCGGCCGGCGGAGGAGTGCAAAAATCTCTGCAGGAACAAAGCCCGGATATTCGGGATGCGCTTCGGGTCCTGTATACCACGCGGCCTCTGCCGTCCCACCCCGTCGCGGCGCACCCGCGGGTGCCAAAGGAACAGCGGGAAAAGGTGCGGCGCGCCCTGCTCGCTATGGGGGCTGATCCGGAGGGGAATGAGCTCTTGTCCAGAATACCGATGAAAGAGATCACCGCTGCCTCCATGGATGATTACAAGGAAATGCAGGAGTGGGGGCTCGACGCCTACTGGGACCCGTTCTGGAAAGAGGACTGACATCCATGAGCCTCAGGATCAAAGTGCTGCTCCCCCTCGCCGTGTTCAGCATCCTTCTTTTTTCCTACCTGTATGGATACTGGATACCGCGATCCATCAGCTCCAATGAAGCGTACTTTGAGAAATCAGCGGAAAATCATCTGGAGAGCGTGATAGAGGGGTTGATCCCGCTCATGCTCGGGCACCAGCTGGACACTGTCTATGAAAACCTGGATTCCCTCAAGAACAGGAACAAAGATTGGCTCAGTATAAAGCTGTCAAGCCCCGCAGGCAAGATCATCTACCCCATCCGTCCATTACCCCTTCCCCCCGACATCCGGACCAGCCAAATCCACACCGTGGAACGGCCCATCAACTATCTCGACATGAATCTCGGCACGCTGATCGTGGTGATGGATTTCACCCCGCGTCTCGTTGATATGAGAAAGCGGCACCAGGAACTCACCACAACCCTGCTCTCCGTTATGATCGCTTTTATCGTGACCATCGGCCTCATGCTTGAGTGGGTCGTTGGGAGGCCTGTCAAGCGCCTTGCTCATGCGTCCCGAAAACTTGCCGACGGGGTATTCGATGTTGCTCTTCGCAAAGTGGGAAACGATGAGGTGGGGACGCTCGTGGACAGTTTTGCCTCCATGCGTGATGCGATACAGGGCTACCAGGCCGAACTGCTCAGCCGGCAAAAGCTGCTGGTCAAATTATTCACTGCCGTGGAGCAGAGTCCGGTTTCCATTATCATTACCGACGCCAGGGGCAATATCGAATTCGTCAATCCGAAATTCACCCAGATAACCGGCTACACGTTTGAGGAGGCTCTCGGGAAAAATCCGAGGATCCTGAAGTCCGGGGAAACCCGACATGAGGAATACAAAAAGTTGTGGGAGACCATTACCGCGGGGAATGTATGGCACGGAGTGTTCCATAACAGGAAGAAAAATGGCGGGCTGTTCTGGGAAGCTGCCGCCATTTCGCCGATCCAGAACGAGCAGGGAACCATTACGAACTACCTGGCGATCAAAGAGGATATCACGGAACGTAAAAAGCTCGAGGAGCAGCTCCGTCACGCGCAAAAAATGGAGGCCGTGGGACAGCTTGCCGGCGGGATCGCCCATGACTTCAACAACATCCTCACCGCGATCATCGGCTATGGGAACATCGCCCTCGTCAAAATTCCTGAAGGCGACCCCCTGCGGTCGTACCTCGGCCAGATGCTCGCCGCAGCAGAGCGGGCCGCCGCTCTCACGAAGAGCCTCCTCGCTTTCAGCAGGAAACAGATCATCAACCCCCAGCCCGTGAGCGTGAACGTCATCATCGAACGGGTGGAAAAACTTCTCCATCGGAGCATCGGAGAGGACATCGAACTCAAGACCTCACTGACCGGGAAAGACACCACGGTGCTGGCCGATTCCGGGCAGATCGAGCAGATACTCATCAACCTCGCTATGAACGCGCGGGATGCCATGCCCAATGGCGGCAACCTTATCATCGAGACGGGACAGGCGGAGATCGACGACCAATACATCAAGAGTCACGGCTACGGAAAATGCGGGATGTACGTCCTCATCTCCATTACGGACTCCGGCGAGGGCATGGATGAAAAGACGAGGGAGCGGATATTCGAGCCTTTTTTCACGACCAAGGAAGTGGGCAAGGGCACGGGGTTGGGGTTATCAATGGTATACGGCAACATTAAACAGCATAACGGGTTTATCAACGTGTATAGCGAGCCGGGACGCGGGACGACCTTCACGATCTATCTGCCCCTTCTCAAAGCCGAGGCGCGACCTGCGGCTGTCGGGGAACCCGCACCCCCGCCGAAAGGCGGCACGGAAACAATCCTGCTCGCCGAGGACGATACCGCGTTGAGGGATATGGCCAAAGGAGTGCTCGAGGAGTCCGGATATACCGTCATCGAAGCTGTGGACGGCCAGGACGCTGTTGAAAAATTCAACATGCTCAAAGACCGCATTCAACTGCTTATCCTTGACGTGATCATGCCGAAGAAGAACGGCAGGGAAGTGCTTGAAGAAGCAAAAAAGACCAACCCCGGGATCAAAGCGCTCTTTACCAGCGGCTATCCCGCCGATATCATTCAAAAGAAGGGAATCCTCGAAGCAGGCATCAACTTTATTATAAAACCCCATCCCCCGCAGGACCTTCTCCGAAAAGTCCGGGAAGTGCTGGACGGGTAATAATATTGAAGCTCCCTCCAGCCTACACGCTGCGGGGAATGCGCTCACTCCAGAATTGAATGAATGTCACACCAGCGCATCGAGCAGCGTAAACACGAACACGGTAACGCTGATGTAGCCGTTCATGTTAAAGAACGCCACGTTCAGCATCGAAAGGTCCTCTTCCCTCACGAGAGAATGCTCGTAGAGAATGAGGCCAAGGGCGGCAAAAATACCGACAAAAAAGAAAAAGCCGAGGGGAAGCAGGAAAGGGAGCGAGAAGAGCGCGGTGATCGTCACGGCATGTGAGACACGGGAGATCCAGAGCGAGTACCGCACTCCGAACCTCCTGGGGACCGAGTGAAGTCCCGCCTCTTTGTCGAAAGCGATGTCCTGAAGGGAATAGAGAATATCGAAGCCCACGAGCCAGAACAACACCGCCGCGCCGAGCACAAGCGCCGGTGCATCGAGCTCTCCGGTGATCGCTATCCATGCGCCGATGGGGGCGAGGGACAGTGCGAGGCCGAGAAACGCGTGCGACAGGAAGGTAAATCGCTTGGTATACGAATAGAAGAAAACGATCGCGAGCGCGATAGGCGAGAGATAAAAAGAAAGCGGGTTCAACATGAGCGCCGCGAACATGAACAGCATCGACGAAACGGCGGTAAAGACAAGCACCTGCCTGGGCGTGATAAGTCCCAGGGGAAGCGCCCGTTCCTTGGTCCTCGG
>DATDRO010000148.1:0-3150 GCA_035291685.1 Nitrospirota bacterium
AGCTCTGACAACCTTCCGATCATCAGCCGTGAGAAATGCACTGCCTGCGGCAAGTGCGTTGCCGCGTGTCCCAAGCAGGTGATCGAGCTCGCGCAGATGTCAAAAGCGGTGGTCATCAGCTGCCACAGCAGGGACAAGGGCGCCGACACAAGGAAGAAATGCCAGGTAGGGTGCATCGCCTGCGGCATGTGCGTAAGGACCTGTCCTGTTGACGCCATCACGATGGAAAACAACCTCGCGCGGATCGATCATGAAAAATGCATTGTCTGCGGCCTGTGCGTGAAGAAGTGTCCCACGAGCGCGATCAGGGATTATATCCCGGTTCGACCAAAGGCCTTCATCGATCCTGCAAAATGCGCGGGCATCGACGTGTGTGAAAAGGTCTGTCCGGTCAATGCCATCTCGGGAGAGATGAGATCAACGCACGTTGTCGATCAGGAGAAGTGCATCGGGTGCAGGATGTGTGAATCGCGATGCCCGAAGAAAGCCATAACGATGGTCCAGAAGGTTTCCGCGAGCACGGGAATGAAGGGGCATAAGAAGAAAGAGGAGCTGGTAGGCGCGTAGCAACGGTCCTCCCGGCGAAAAAGTTTTCACACTGAGAAAAAACCGAACGTTTCCGAAAAGGGGATGCGAAAGATTGCATCCCTTTTTTGTTGGACATTTCCGGCCGCGCTTTTTTTGCTTGACAAAAACCGGTAGTTAGGCTAAAAACATTTCCACTCGCAGTTTCTTATTTTGCATATACGCGAACCGGAGGCGGCCATGAATCCAGACGATATAAAATACCACAGAGATCACGCATGGGTGCGGGTGGAAGGCAAGAGAGCCACCATCGGTATCACCGATTACGCCCAGCACCAGCTCGGGGATATTGTGTACGTTGATCTGCCGGAAGCGGAAACGGAAGTGGACGCGGAGTCTGAGCTCTCCGAGATCGAGTCAACGAAGGCCACATCCCCCGTGGTCAGCCCTGTTTCAGGCACGGTGGTGGAAGTGAACGAAGACCTTGCTGATTCTCCCGAGATCATCAATGATGATCCCTACGGCAACGGATGGCTCATTGTCGTGGAGATGAGCGATCCTTCGGAAGTGGAGGACCTGATGACCAAGGACGAGTATGAAAAGTTCGTGAAGGAAGAACAGGAGAAGTAGCTCATGGAGCTGTTGCGTGCGGAATACGGAGTGCGGAACAGCGGGGCCCCTTTTAGACAGAGCGGCGCTCGGGTCGGCTTATGGCGCTAAAGCTTACGATCATCGGCGCCGGACCCGGCGGCTACGTGGCGGCGATACGGGCCGCGCAGAAGGGCGCGCAGGTCACGATCGTTGAGGACGACGAAGTAGGCGGCACCTGTCTGAACCGGGGATGCATCCCGACCAAGACGCTCATCGCGTCAGCAGAGGCGCTTGAGCATGCCCGCAGGGCATCTGAATTCGGCGTAGAGATATCCGGTGAAGTAGGATACAATCTCGCAAAGATCCGTGAGCGCAAGGACAAGGTCGTTTCCCTACAGGTCAAAGGGATCAGGTCGCTTTTTAAAAGTTGGGGCATTACCCTCATCATCGGACGTGGTTCAATCCTCTCTCCCGATGTCGTCCGCGCGGTCCAGCGGGACGGCGCTACCCAGGACATAAAATCAGGCAAGATCATCATTGCAACAGGTTCAAAGCCTGCCAGGATGCCTGTTTTCCCGTTCGACGGGGAATCGGTGCTGACGAGCGACGACGCGGTGCAGATGAAGAGCGTTCCCAAAAGCCTCCTGATCGTCGGCGCGGGCGTGATCGGCTGCGAATTCGCGTTCATCTACCGCGCCTTCGGCGCGGAGGTGACCATGGTGGAGATGCTTCCGCAAGCGCTGTCAACCGAGGATGATGAGATATCGGCGATCATTGAGCGCGAACTCAAAAAAGCGAAGATCAGGCTCCTCACGAATGTTAAAGTGGAAAAAACAGAGAGGATCGCGGACGGAATGATGCTCTCGAAGCTTGCTGATGGCCGGGAGATAAAAACGGAGAAGATACTTGTCTCGATAGGCCGCAGCATGAATTCGAAAAATATCGGCCTCGAGGCGCTGGGCGTGCGAACGGGAACGCGCGGCGAGATCATGGTGAATGATAAAATGGAGACGAACGTTCCGGGTGTGTATGCCATCGGTGATGTGGTCGGCACCATGATGCTCGCGCATGTTGCTTCGCACCAGGGTCTCGTCGCCGCAGAGAATGCGCTCGGGGGAGATGTCCGCATGGACTATACGGTCATTCCGGCAGGTATTTTCACCATGCCCGAGGCCGGAAGTGTGGGACTTCGTGAGAAGCAGGCTCTGGAGAACGGTTTGAAAATAAAAGTCGGACGCTTTGCTTACCGGGGACTCGGCAAGGCGCATGCCATGGGAGAGATCACCGGCATGGTCAAGGTGATCTCGGACCAGGAGACCGATAAGGTGCTCGGGGTGCATATCTGCGGCGCCCATGCGACCGATATGATCCACGAAGGCGCGCTGGCCATTCAGCGGGGAGTTACGGCCACAGAACTGGGCTCCCTGATCCATGCGCATCCCACGCTGTCGGAGGCTGTCATGGAGGCGGCGGAAGATGTTCACGGCATGTCGATACATGCGCCGAAGAGCAGCAGTTAGCAGGCTGAGAACAGCAGGCAGGTAAACGCATCAGATAACGGCACAGCTCGATATAAAAAGGCCGGGCATTGAAGCCCGGCCTTTTTACGTTATGATCGTCTGCTGATGTTTTAAACTATGAGCCAGCAGCTATGAGCTTTTCTTAATGCCCTTTCGACGGATCGAGGAGTTCCACCTTTCCCGTTTCAAGGCTGTACTTTGCGGCAACGATCTTGAGTTTTTTCTCGTCCACAAGATGCTTGATGATCTTACTCTCCCGGGTGAGGCCTGTCATAACGTTCCATGCGTTCTCGATGACCGCGGCATCGAGCAGGTCATCGCCTTTTTTGCCTGTCGTTCTCGCCCGTCTCACTGCAGGGGCGATCTTTCTCACGATCGCCCTGATATTTCCCTCCGGTTTTCCTCCCGCTATCGTCGCGGTCACGGCGCCGCAGCGGTCATGCCCCATGACGATGATGAGGGGGACATGGATGTGCTCGACCGCGTACTCGATGCTTCCGAGGGCCACGGGATC
>DATDRO010000149.1:0-3158 GCA_035291685.1 Nitrospirota bacterium
GATATAGTGAAATTCTCGGCAACCCATAAAGTCGCCCTTTCCCGCGTTCAGTCCGGGCATGACGATGAAAGGGAAACTGCTGTCAGGTTCAAACTCAGCGTTGCGAATACGGGTGCCGATGCCGGTTCGGTCCCTGCAAAACTGGTCGGAATGCAGGGCGCAGTGGAAGTTTACAGTCAGACCATTACGGTCACTGCTGCGGCCGGCGCTCACGCAACATTTACGTTCCCACCCTATAGCCCGACTGCTCGAGGCACCATCACCTGGACCGTTACCATCGCCGATCCTGCTCCCGATACGGCAACGGCCAGGACAAAAGTGAGAAAAGAGCGTCACGAGGACGATAGAGAGAGAGAAGATTAGGCTCCGGATCCGCCGCTATGGAAGGGGAGAGGAAGAACCTCTCCCCTTCGTTTTTACTGCCTGTATTTGAACAGAGCGCCATTGCAAGTCGGCAAACAGGTAACAACATTTAATGCGTTTGCTGTAATGTACAGTTGTTATCTCCAACTTTGACACCATCGCCCGAGGAGGATGCCATGAAAACATCCGTAAAAAATTACGTATTATCGATCCCGGTATGGCTTGCGATCCTGCTGTCGGCGGTTATTCTCTTGGATACATCCGCGGCATTCGGCGGCATTCCCGGCCTTGCGCACGGCAAGCCTTATGGCGGCGCCGGGGATGATCTGACGGCAGAAACAGCGACGATACTGTCGGTATTGAAGAACAGAATAGAAGATCCCCGGTTACTGGCAAAGACCAAAGAAAAGTTGTCCAGCCTGCACGGCAGGGAAATCCGCCTGATAGCGTCGCTGTGCGATCGGATACCGGCCGGCGAACAAACGGCAGGCGCTGAAATCGCGTTTTCCCTGGTTACTGCATTGATAGTCCTTTCCTGACCTGCTCAAAAGGAGGTCACGCGATACGTTCCCAAAAACCTGAAACCGAGAGGTATGCATGTTCAGAAACGTCACCCATATTTCATATCATATCGTTGTTGTTCTTTTGAGCGCGGCCATTGCCCTCACCATGCCGTTCATGATCAGCGCTGTTGCCCGAAATTTGCTGGCCACCTGGGCGCTCATCGAGAATGAAAAGATATTCCTTGCGGCATTGGAGATATTTACGGCGGTCGTGTTGATCATTCTGTTCAATTACTCGCAGAGAGCATGGAAAGACAAAAGGCTGTCACGGATGGCGAGAAACGCCGGTCTTGTTCTTGCAGCCCCTTTACGGGGCATCCTTGTGCGACAGCGGGTCAGGAGACTGAAGGTGGAGCAGGCATTCGCCCGCGAGGTCATGCTGATCGGCTCAACAGGGCTCCAGACTTTCGTGATGCCTGAAGGAGACTTGCATCAGGCCCTTCAAAATTGTCGTGATGCGAAAATAATGCTCCTCGACCCGTTGGCAGAAGGCGCAATTACAAGGGCGAAGAGCATCCCGGACCCTGAGATCACACCGGAGATCGTTCGAGAACAGATAATAAAAAGCATAGAGTTCCTGAAAGGGCTCAAGGCCGCCCAGAAGCGCATCAGACTCAAACTGTATCCGGATATGCCCCTTCTGAAGCTGGCGATCCTCGGCGACTATGTCTTTCTCCGGCATTACCATACAGGGCTGAATGTTCGGGACATGCCGGAATACGTCTTCAAAAACGACAAGAATCAGGGGGGCCTTTATAGCCCTCTTTACCGGTATTTTCTTGCACGGTGGCATGACCCGAGCATACCCGAATATGATCTGAGCTCCGATGAGCTCGTCTATCGGGACCCTGCAGGCAACGAGGCAAAAAGAGTGAAGTTCGGCGTTCCTGCAGGATGATGGCTCGAAGACCACGACCGATCTCCTTATCTGGGGAGAGGAAAAAAATTGCTTGACAAACGAAATGAATAAAACTATAGTATCACAGTTAAAATTTATACCGCCTCCCCCGGATTTATCATCTTCAGTATCTCACATTCAAAAAACAGAATAGTAGTTCTGTAGTAATGCGAATTGAGCTGTGTGCTCAGAGGGGCAGCGCTACAGCTGTCTCTCCAGTCAGCTGAAAAGCGATGTCGTCGGACCGCGTCTTTGCAAGCGTTGTGTAGACAGCGTATTTTTTATTGTTTGTTCTGCCTGGGTCATGGTGAATTCCTGTTCTGTCTGCTGCCGAAAGCGGCAGCGCAGAGACATGGTCCGGCAGGGGAGGGGTTATTATGAAAACCATAAATAGAATAATCTGCGTGGTCGTGTTGCTGGTGGTCGGATTTGCAGCCGGATTTCCGATCGGCAGCACGATCGGCTTTACGAGAGGAAGCGAGTGGGCGATCGTGCAGGCGGATGTCATTGCGCGGGAGTCCGGCCTTTTCATGCCGATCGGCTTTGATGGAGGGATGTTCCGGGTGATCATGAAACAGCCGCGCGGCCTCTATAAAAAAGTGTGGCAACAGGCCGATAAACATGACAAACGGTTCGACGACATGAAAGGCATGAATAAACCAGTCGTGACCGCAAATGACGTTGTGTTCGCATCAGATGGTGAAAAGACGTTCTGATAGAGAAAACCAGCAGCTTCTATTTCTGCTTTCGACTTATATCATACCTTGGTGGAAAAGACAACGTAGTAATCTCTGCAATGGTTTTGACTCTGGCTGTATTCGTGATTTTCGCCACTATCGGGCTGGGCCCGTTTCTTTCAGCGTCTTAAAAACAGCAGAGCTATCCGGCCAGTCATTTCCCCGGCATCTCATCGTAAAGGCGAACCATCTCGCCGAGCTTTGACATGAAACGCCTGTTGTCCTTCTGCGGGCCTTCGTTCATTGCTTCAAGCATCAGATCACAAAAATACCATGTGCATTTGAACGGCCGAAGCCAGCGGGGCCTGGCGCAGCCTGCGGGGCCCATGAACTGACAGGGGCCTTCCGGGGGCATGCTCTTGTCATGGAGCGGGACATCATTGACGAGCGCGTTCAGGTATCGTATGTCTCTCTCCCGGAACACGCCGTGCTTTTGTTTACAGCACACATCCCGGCATTTTGGACAGATCTCTCTTGTATAGTTCTCAATGAGCGGCGAGGTTTCGATGAGGAGCTGTTTGAGCTTCTCGGCGACGGTGATCTGTCTCATGATATGAGGAAGAAGATCTTGTCAAGAGACAAAAGCGACATGACGAT
>DATDRO010000150.1:0-9826 GCA_035291685.1 Nitrospirota bacterium
CCGCGTCTGAATGGCAATCGACGCAGACTTCGCCGGCAAAGGCATGGCCTGCGATCACCGTGAACATTCCGACGAACAGGAAAAACATTGATAGCTTTTTCATAGCGGCCCCCCTCTTACTATTACGCGTATTGTCAAATATTCTTTAGCAAATGTTCTGAATATTCTTTTTTCCCAACACGTTGTACAGAAAGAGCTTGCCTCCCCCGTGCGCCGCGAGCAGGACCGGCCCGCTCCGAATACTGACGATCATCGGGCGCGTTATGCGCCGGCGAGGAGGGGCTGTCGGGCGACACAGCCCCGGTCTCATACCATGCTCTCCTCGTTTTCATGGAACTTTTGACAGTACCGAGATTTAATGCGGGTAAGATAGTATTAAGACTATCATATCTCTGTTTGTTGTCAAGGCCCTTTGTAAGAGCAAAGTCGCCATGCTCGGCGGGTTGACAAACAGGAGTGGCGCTGATATTATTCGTCCAGTTATTGCGTCCATGTTCTTCAGGTGCGGAGGGGTGATGGCTGCCATTGTTACGCTGACAACCGATTTCGGGTCAAAGGACTCTTTTGCCGCGAGCGTAAAGGGGGTCATCCTCAAGATCAACCCCGATGTGCAGGTTGTCGATATATCGAACGAGATCGCCCCGCAGGACGTCTGGGAGGCCGCGTTCACGCTGAAAGCGGCGTACAGCTATTTCCCGAAGGGAACGGTGCACCTTGCGGTGGTCGACCCGGGCGTGGGGAGCGGCAGGCGTCCTCTTATCGTCGTTACCGACGGGTATTACTTTGTCGGGCCGGACAACGGCATCTTCAGCCTCATTTACCAGGAGGAAGCGAGGGTCAGGGTGCATCATTCAACATCGACCCACTACTATCTTCCCAACCCCGGACCGACATTTCACGGGAGGGACATCTTTGCGCCGATGGCGGCCTGGCTTACGAAGGGCATCCCGTCGGGCAGCTTTGGCGAAGAGATCACGGATTATATAAAATTAAACGTTCCGGTGCCGCAGAAGACCGCAAACGGCATAGACGGCCACGCGGTGCATATCGACCGCTTCGGAAACATCATTACGAACATCATGTATCGGGACATCCAGGCCCTTCAGCCTGAAGGCGCGGATATCGGGATACCCTCCATCACGGTGGCAGGCAAGGTCATAAAAGGGCTGAAGAAATTTTACGCGGAGGCGGCGCCCGGCGAACCGGGGGCCATTATCAACAGCTCGGGCCACCTTGAGATATTTCTGTTCAAACAGAACGCCCGCACGGCACTTACGATCAAGAGGGGCGATGCGGTGAAATTAACTATGAGCAGATAACCGGCGACTCCGGAAAGCAAGACTGAAAGTCCGAAAACCTTGTAATTACCTCTTGTCTCGCACCCCTTCAGCGTACTATAATACTCCGCATGAAATCCTTCCACATTATCACCTTCGGCTGCCAGATGAACGAGCACGATTCCGAACGGATGGCGGGCATCCTCGAAGGCCGTGACTACGCCCGGGCGTCCGACCCCATGGATGCGGACATCGTCATCCTGAACACGTGCAGCATACGGGAAAAGGCCGAGCAGAAGTTTTACAGCGAACTGGGAAGGCTCAGGAGCCTGAAGGATGACCATCCGGGCATTCAGATCGCCGTTGCCGGCTGCATCGCGCAGCAGGAAGGAGCGAACATCCTTGCACGCGCGCCGTATGTGGACATTATATTCGGACCGTCGGACATCGCCAAGCTGTCCGAGATCGTCACGAAGAAACAGTCGCGAACAGCTCCGGTCATCGATACCGGGGGGGACGCGGAATATCATCGCAGGCATATACCGGCTGTTCGCGCGGACCGGTTGAAGGCATGGGTTTCCATCATGTACGGCTGCGATAATTTCTGCACGTACTGCGTGGTGCCGTACCTGCGCGGACGGGAGCGCTCCCGTCCGCCGCAGGACATCATCGATGAAGTGCGGGGTCTCGCGGAAAAGGACTACAAGGAGATCACCCTCCTCGGGCAGAACGTGAATTCCTACGGCCGCGGAATGGAAGGGAGCGTCGATTTTCCGGCTCTTTTGCGGAGGATAAACGACGAGACCGGCATTGAACGGATCCGGTTTGTAACGTCCCACCCGAGAGATCTTTCGGACGGACTGATCCATGCTCTCCGGGACCTCCCGAAGGTTTGCGAGTCACTTCACCTGCCGGTGCAGAGCGGATCGGACAGAATACTTGCCGCGATGAACAGGGGATACACGAGAGCGGATTATCTGGAGAAGGTACGGAGGCTTCGGGACGCGGTGCCGGACATAGCGTTCACCTCGGACATCATTGTGGGATTTCCGGGCGAGACGGATGATGACTTTGAGATGACCATGAAACTTCTCGATGAAGTACGGTACGACGGCATCTTCTCCTTTAAATACTCAAAGAGACCTGGCACAGCGGCGCTTAAACTCTCCGGCCACCTTCCGGAAGATGTGAAAGAAGCGCGGCTTGCCCGGGTGCTTGACACGCAGCAGGAGATAAGCGTTCGGAAGAACAAGGAACAGGTCGGCACGATCAAGGAAATCCTTATTGACGGCCGAAGCAAGCGGGGCGGGAAGCTCACGGGCAGGACGAGAGGGAACAAGGTCGTGAATGTTGCCGGGCCCGAACCCCTCATGGGTTCGCTCGTTACCGTCAGGATCACCGCTGCCGGCGTGAACTCGCTTTCCGGAGAGATCAAAGCAACAACGTAATGCAAACGGCAGAATGCAAAGTGATTATTTTAAACTATTGCAACTGTTCAGGTCAGCCAATCGCTCTGTCGCTTAGCGTGCTATAAGTCCTTGAAATTCGGCGGAGCCGGTTCTTTTGCCCGCAGTGCCTACATCGGTAAAGCATCTTTGCCCTGCACGCTTACAGCGCCCATCACTCATGGCAGACCTGAGCACCTGAGTAGTTACAAATTTTTCATTGGGGCGGAGCGACAAATGCGCATAGCGTTCAGCACCCTCGGGTGCAAGATAAACCAGTACGAAACGGACCTCATGCAACGGGACCTCGCGTCCAAAGGCAACACCATTGTGTCCTTTGACGAAGAAGCCGATATCTATATCGTCAATACCTGTTCGGTGACGGCGAAAAGCGATTATCAATCCCGGCAGGTCATCAGGTCTGCGGCCCGGCGGGCGAGAGGGGGGCGTGTCGTGGTCACAGGCTGCTACGCCTCAACGCGGCCGGAGGAGATAAAAAAAATACCCGGCGTGTCGCTCGTGATCAATAATCAGGAGAAAGAACGCATTCATGATTCTCTCGGAGCGTTGTGTCCGGTCACTATCGAGGCCGCAGCATCTCCCGCGGCGGGAACGACGAAGGCAGAGCACGGCAGGACACGGGGATTTTTGAAGATCCAGGACGGCTGCGACAATGCGTGCTCATACTGTATTGTGCCTCTGGCCAGGGGCGGATCACGAAGCTCGGCGCCCGGAGAGGTGCTCAAGGAATTCAAGCGGCAGGTGCAGGCAGGCTGTCCCGAGATCGTTCTGACGGGCATCCATATCGGACGATACGGCGCTGACCTGACCCCGGCCATGGATCTTACGGAACTTCTTGCAACCCTGGTCCCGGCGCGTGATCGGTCCCGGGTGCGGCTGAGCTCGATTGAGCCGAAGGAAATCACGCCGGAGATGATCGGGCTGCTCGGCAATGGGTTGTGCAGGCACTTGCATATACCGCTCCAGAGCGGAGACGACACCATCCTGGCAGCCATGAAACGGGATTATACCTCGACGTTCTATCTGGACCTTCTTCAGGGCATAGCAAAGAATGTTCCCGGCATCGCACTCGGCGCCGATGTCATGGTCGGGTTCCCCGGAGAAGGGGACGCTGAATTTCAGAATACCTTGAAGCTTGTCGAGAAGTCTCCGCTTACTCATCTGCATGTCTTCAGTTACTCTTCACGCCGGGGAACAGAGGCCGCGGCCATGAAGAACCAGGTTCCCGAAGCGGTAAAGAAACAGCGGAATGAAGCTCTCAGGAATATTGGAAGGCGAAAGAACTTTGAATACAGGAAAAAGTTCAAAAGTTCCGAGGTTCAAGTCGTGGTTGAAGGCAAGAGAGATGCAACGACCGGTTGCCTTACCGGGCTTGCGGATAATTATATACGAATGGTTGTTTACGACGCGAAAGCTGAAAACATCGGGGAAAACATTAAGGTCAGGATAAGCGTGGTGAATGAGGAATATACTTTTTCAGAAATTTTGTAACTTACTGATTTTATAATAAATTTTATGTCTATTTTTTGTGCAATTTGCATTTTCTCTGCTGGGGACGCCTTCAGAAAAAAACTATTCACAGGGTTGATAACAGTTTGTCCACACAATTTGTGTAAAGCAAAGATAAGCCTATAGTTAATCTAAAGTTTTTCCGTCACTTTTTTTTCTGATGAAATTCTAAAAATCTGGTGTGCACGTTTTCGGACTGCATCTATTTGCAGGAGGGTGCAAGGAATGGGGGCACTACACGCCATCTTAATGTTCTACCTTAAGGATATGATACCCTGTATCACGCTGCGCCGGGACGTAACCGGCATCTTTTATCAAGTCCACGATCTCCTGCCGCGTCATTCTGAACGTAATACCTGCCGCAGCCACCACATTTTCTTCGATCATGGTGCTTCCGAAGTCATTTGCCCCGAATTCGAGAGCGACCTGTGCTATCTTTGCACCCTGTGTTACCCAGGAGGCCTGGATGTTCTTGAAATTATCAAGCATGATGCGCGACAGGGCGAGTGTTTTCAAGTATTCGACCGCCGTTGCCGATCTTCCACCCAGTTCCGTGTTTCCCGGCTGATACGTCCAGGGGATGAACGCTGAAAAACCACGTGTCTCGTCCTGTATTTCTCTCAGTCTTATAAGGTGTTCCACGAGCTCTTTTTTTGTCTCAAGGCTTCCGAACATCATCGTGGCTGTTGTAAGCATACCGAGGCCGTGGGCTGTCTTCATCACCTCGGCCCACTGGCGCCAGCGGATCTTGTTCGGGCTCACTTTTTTTCTCACCCTGTCGACCAGTATCTCCGCCCCGCCGCCCGGAATGGAGTCAAGGCCGGCGGCCCTCAGCCTCGTGAGCGTCTCTTTGATAGTGATCTTTGCGTGCTGTGCAATGAATGAGACCTCGGCAGGCGAGAGGGAGTGGATCTGGATGGTATATCTGGATTTTATGGAAGAGAAGAGGTCTTCGAAATACTCGATGCCGAGGTCGGGATGAACGCCTCCCTGCATCAGGATCTGCGTGCCGCCCTGGGCAAGCGTTTCTTCGATCTTCCTGAATATCTCCCCGCTCGACAGGAGATAGGCCTCGGGGCTTCCGGCGTCGCGGTAGAACGCGCAGAACTTGCACTTGTTCACGCAGATGTTGGTGTAGTTGATATTGCGGTCAACAATGAAGGTAACGACCCGCTTTGGGTGGAGCCGTTTACGCGTGTTGTTCGCGAGTTCCCCGAGGGTCAACAGGTCGGCGTGTTTGAGAAGAGCGAGACCTTCTTCTGAGGTCAGACGCTTGCCCGAAGCCGCCCTGGTAATTAGTTTATCGGTTTTCATCGCCATACTTTTATTTTGCGGTAGAGCGTGTCTCTCTCCACCGGCGTGCGGCCCGCCTGTCTGATAAGATACACGATATCTTCCTTCGTCAAGCTTCCATCCGTTGTGCCGCCTGCCGCCCTGGTGATGCGTTCTTCGACAACGGTCCCGTCAAGGTCGTCCACGCCGAAACTGAGGGACACCTGGGCGATCTTTTCACCGAGCATGACCCAGTATGCCTTGATATGATCGAAGTTGTCGAGCATCAGCCGGGATATCGCGAGGGTCTTCAGATCATCGAAGCCGGTTGTGTAGGATGACTTCTTGATCTCGGTGTTCCGGGAGTGGAAGCTCAGGGGAATGAACGCCTGGAACCCTCCTGTCCTGTCCTGGAGGTCGCGGAGCTTCACCAGATGATCGACCCGGTGTTCATAGGTTTCGATGTGGCCGTAAAGCATGGTCGCATTCGATTTGAGCCCGATCTTGTGCGCCGCTTCTATCACTTCGAGCCAGCGCTGTCCGCTTATTTTTTCGGCGCAGAGCGTGGTGCGTACGCCGCTGTTGAAGATCTCCGCCCCTCCGCCGGGCAGGGAGCCGAGTCCTGCTTCGCGGAGCTTCACGAGAGTATCCGTAAGGTCCTGACCGGATATCTTCGAGAGGTAGTCGATCTCCACGGCAGTGAAGGCCTTCAGATGTATCTTCGGGAACTCCGCCTTGAGCGTCCCAAGCATGTCCAGATACCATGCGAACGGAAGATCAGGATGGAGGCCGGACACGATGTGGAACTCGCGCACTCCCTTTTCAGCCCCCCGCGCCCTTGCAAGGATGTCCTCGATGCTCATTTCGTACGCGCCGGGCTCGCCCTTGCTCCTGCTGAACGCGCAGAATTTGCAGCGGTTCACGCAGATGTTCGTGGGGTTGATGTGCATGTTTTGGATGAAATGCACCCGGTTGCCGTTCGTCTTTTGGGCAACATGCGTGGCCATACGGCCAAGCCCGAGGAGGTCGTTGGATCCGAAGAGCGCCAGGCCGTCCCCTGCAGAGAGGCGCTGGTCGGAAAAAACTTTATCTTTGATATGATCAATAGACATAATTGAAAAGAATGGAGGCGCGATGCAGGAGGCATGACAGCAAAGTCATTTATCGTGGACCATGTATCGTGAATGCCGGCTCTGTCCAGATTATCTTCCCGTTCACCACGCTCATAATACAAGATTCCGTTTCTCTGAGCAAGTCGGAATACGGATCGCCGCTCTTTTTTTTCGGAAGACGCACCGCGATAATATCCGCTCTTTTCCCCGGTTCGAGCGACCCGGTCTCTTTACCCGTGCCGAGCGCCGCTGCGCCTCCCGTGGTCGCGAGCGTGAAAATAGCAAGAGCGCTCACACCATCCCTCCGGTGCACCCGATATGCGTACCTCATCTCATCCCACAGGTTCAGGCTTGGAGAGCTCGCGAGGCTGTCCGTGCCGAGCCCGACAATAATTCCCGCGTCGAGGAACTTTCTGAGAGACATTTTACCCACGCCTGTTTGACTGTTGCTCCGGGGGCAGTGTGCCACGGAAGCGCGGGTTTTCCTGATAAGACGAATGTCTCTATCGGTGACCTGGACTGCGTGCACGGCCAGGAAATTCTTGTTGAGAAGCCTGAGACGGTGAAGGTATTGAACGGGCGTGTCCGCGAAAGGCGCCCAGGCAGGGTCCCAGCCTGCCGCGCGATAGAGTTTTTCAAAGCCGCTTTTCTTCCCCTGAAGCAGGTGTATCTCGTCTTTCGATTCAGCCACGTGCATGGCAAGCCGCAGGTCTTTCTTCCGGGAGATTTCCCTGATCCTGAGCAACATTATCTCCGAGACCGTATAAGGCGCGTGAGGAGAGATGCCGTCGTGTACGAGGCCGGACGGGGAACGAAAGGCGAGGGATTGCAGATGAGGGACAAGGGACGGGGGGTCCATGCTGATCATTTCATGAAAGACTACTGCCCGCAAACCGCTCCTCTTCAAAAGTTCAGGGCTCGCCCCGTGGGTGCATATCTCTCCGATGGTCGTTGTTCCGCTCCGGATAAGGGTCTTGATGTTTTGTGCTGTTGCCGAAGCATAGTCATCGGCGGTGAGGGCCTTTTTTGCTTTTACGAGGTTCAGTACCCAGTCGGGAAAAGCCGGAGCGCGCACAGCGTCGAGGAGCGGCGGGAGCTCGAGATGGGTGTGGATATTGACCAGGCCGGGCATAAGGACCGCGTTCTCGAACCGATGCAGGCGGTGTTTGGGATAGTGTTTGATGATCCTGTCAGAGGGGCCCACGGCCGCGATCCTGTCGCGGATGATCACGACGGCGCCGTTCATAACAGGCTTTGCGCCGCGTTGCATGGTTAAAATTTGGGGTGCTGTAAGTATCATCGGGAAGACCTGGCGAATGCTACCATCAGACATGCAGGATGTCAAGAGAAGGTGAGCGACCGTAGCGGAAGCCTTCAGTTATCGGGTAGCCGCAGAGCCTGCCTTAGCCTGCCCCGTGCTTGACACGGGATACTTGATACGGGGCTTCATCCTTTGCGATGGATGCCGGCAGCCCGGTCGCTCTGATGCGCACGCGTGCCGCTTTTGCTGTGAATTTTAGACGTATTGCAGCCATGTCCCGGCAGCACTTCCGCTTCGCCCGTGCTGCTTTTGAACAGGCTGTTTCACAGCAACCTGCGGGGCACGCCGAAGTGCGTCTATCGCTATCGAGCTGCCGGCATCCCTGAGAGATCACATCGTAACGGTACAATATCCTTGACAATAAACGCCGCTACCGTTATTATAACGATGCTGTTTGTTTATTAATTACCTGCTTGAAGAAGGAGGGTCTCATGAAAAAAGGGTTCTTTCTTTCGTTGTTTGCCTTATTGCTGGTTTCCGGATGCGTTTCCGCCGGAAAATATGATCTCAAGGCCAAGGAAGTGGATTCGCTCGCTGCACAGAAGAGCAGCCTTGAGGAGCAGGTGAAGAAACTGACCGATGATACGGAAGCGCTCAAGAAAGAGAAAGACGCGCTCCAAGCCAAGGTAAACGAACTGTCGCCGAAGGCACAGAAGGCAGAGCAGCTCGAAAAGGCCACCCAGACCTATCAGGACCTCACCAAGAAGCTTGAGAAAGAGATCCAGCAGGGCCAGATCCAGATCACCGAGATGAAGAACCGTCTTACCATGACCATGGTGGACAAGATCATCTTCCCCTCAGGCAGCGCCGAGATCAGCAAGAAAGGAAAAGAGGTGCTCGATAAGGTTGTAACTATCCTGAAAGAAGTGAAGGACAAGAGGATCCAGGTAGAGGGCCACACCGATAATGTTCCCATCGTGAGCGACCTCAAAAAGCGCTTCCCGACGAACTGGGAGCTTTCGACGGCCCGGGCAACGGAGGTTGCACGGTATCTTCAGGAAACGGGCGGGCTCGATCCCAAGCTGCTGTCCGCAACGGGGTATTCCGAATATCAGCCTGTTGCGTCCAATGACACTGATGAAGGAAAACACAAGAACCGCAGGATAGAGATCGTTCTCCTGCCGCTCGTGAAATAGCATCCGAATGTTCACCGGTATTATCGAGGAGATGGGGAGTGTGAAAGGGCTGCGGCGCGAGGCCGGCGCCGCCCGTCTTGCCGTGTCCGCTTCGCTTGTGCTTGAGGGAACGGCGATCGGGGACAGTATCTGCGTGAACGGAGTCTGCCTCACCGTTGTAGAGATGGACGGCGCCGCGTTCTCCGCCGACGTGGCGAACGAGACGCTGAAGGTGACGAACCTTGGTGATCTCCGCGTGGGACAGAAGGTGAACCTGGAACGGGCGCTCAGGCTGTCAGCGAGGATCGGCGGGCACCTGGTGACAGGACATGTGGATGCCGTGGGCCGCATCAGGGAAAAGAAGCAGGAAGGCAATTCATGGCGCATCTTCATCGAGACGCCGGAGAGCGCGCTTCCGTATATCATAAAAAAAGGTTCTGTTGCCGTGGACGGCATCAGCCTGACGGTGGCGGACGTTGAAAAAACAGGTTTTTCCATCGCCATGATCCCTCATACGGCGAAACTGACGACGCTCGGGTCCAAGTCGACCGGCGATAGTGTCAATCTGGAGACCGATATTATCGGCAAATATGTCGAGAAGCTGCTTGCCGGTCGCGTTGAAGGTGATGTGAGCCTGGAGCTGCTGAAGAAAAGCGGATTTGCGTAATTAAGTAATAGGGGCAAGGGTCAAGTAGCAAGGGTCAAGTAGCAAGGGTCAAATAACCATGACCCTGGACCCATGACCCCTGACCCT
>DATDRO010000151.1:0-4851 GCA_035291685.1 Nitrospirota bacterium
TCTGGAGGCAGTGTTCATCTTTGCCTGGGCCGTGTCGCTCCGCGAGCTCAAGTGGGCGGGGTATGTCGAGATCCTGATCTTCATCGGCGTTTTGATGGCAGCGCTCGTCTATCTCTGGCGGCTCGGCGCGCTGGAGTGGGGAAGCAGGACGAAAAACTTACTGAAAAATGCAAAATGAAAAAGGCAAATTGCAAAAGTAAATAATGCCCTTGTTAACATTTTCATTTTTCACTTTGCATTTTGACTTTTGCCTTCGCAGAAAGGAGTTTTCCGATGCGCTGGTCTCTGACGAAGCCGGACCATGATCCGGTCGAAGACGCGGTCAGCCGCAGCGTCCTGCTCACGAACATGCAGGATATCGTGGCCTGGGCGCGGAAAAATTCCATCTGGCCTTTCAACTTCGGGCTCTCGTGCTGTTTTGTGGAGATGGCGACGAGCCTGACGAGCAAGTATGACATCGCGCGGTTCGGCGCGGAGGTGATGCGGGGCACGCCCCGGGAGGCGGATATGATGGTCATTGCGGGCACGGTATTCATCAAGATGGCGCCTGTCATCAAACGCCTCTACGAACAGATGATGGAGCCGCGCTGGGTGATCTCCATGGGATCGTGCGCCAATTCCGGAGGGATGTACGATATCTACAGCGTGGTCCAGGGTGTTGACAAGTTCCTTCCGGTCGACGTGTACGTGCCCGGCTGTCCGCCGCGGCCGGAGGCATTCATGGAAGGCCTTCTCCTGCTCCAGAATCTCGTGGGCAACGAACGGCGCCCCCTGAGCTGGGTACTCGGGCCGCAGGGGGTGGTGAAGCCGGAACGGCCGTCCCTGCGTGATCTGAAACGGGAAGAGCGCGCGAAAACAACGGTCCTGCCGTCGCCGGACGAAGTGTAAGGGAGATCAGCCGTGGAGGGAAGAGGGAAGAGGGAAGTAGGAAGTAGCCTCTCTCCTCTCTCCTCCGTCCTCCATCATGCAGCTTCGACCCTCCGTCTCTGCGGCGGAATTATTCTATGACCCAAAACCATCCCATCATCCAGGAACTCCAAAACAGGTTCGGCACGCCGGCGATCACGCCGCAGCCGACGTGCGACGATCTCCCCACGATCTGGGTCCAGAAGGAGCGCGTGGGAGAGGTGTTGCGTTATCTCAAAGAGGGCGTGGAAAAACCATACCGGATGCTCTATGATCTTACCGCGATCGACGAACGGGTACGCGCTCACCGCGAAGGTCAGCCGGAGAGCGATTTTACGGCGCTCTACCATCTCCTGTCGTTCGAGAGGAACGAAGACGTCCGGATAAAGGTCGCGCTCAAGGGGGTATCTCCAGCCCTGCCGAGCATTGTCACCATCTGGCCCGCGGCCAACTGGTACGAGCGCGAGGTGTGGGACATGTTCGGCATCACCTTCGAGGGACATCCTCACCTCAGGCGCATCCTCATGCCGCCGACCTGGGAAGGCCACCCCTTGCGCAAGGACCATCCCGCTCGTGCCACAGAGATGGGCCCGTTCCGGATGCCTGAGGAAAAGGAAAAGGCCGAGGACAAGGCCCTTTTGTTCAGGCCCGAGGAGTGGGGGATGAAGCGCAGCCATGAAGCGTCGGACTTCATGTTCCTGAACCTCGGCCCGCAGCACCCCGGCACCCACGGCCTGCTCCGCGTGGTCCTTCAACTCGACGGAGAGGAGATCGCCGACGCGGTGCTCGACATCGGATACCACCACCGCGGGGCCGAGAAGATGGGCGAACGCCAGTCCTGGCACACGTACATTCCCTACACCGACCGCATCGACTACTTGAGCGGCGTGCAGAACAATCTCGCCTACGTTCTCGCCGTGGAGAAATTGGCAGGCATCGTGGTCCCGGACCGGGTGAAAACCATTCGGGTGATGATGGCAGAGCTGTTCCGCATCGCCAGCCATCTCGTGTGGTACGGCACCTTTGCCCAGGATGTGGGTGCGCTCTCCCCGGCATTCTATACGTTCACCGACCGGGAGCGGGTCTTCGGCATCGTGGAGGCCGTGTGCGGCGGCCGCATGCACCCGGAGTGGTTCCGCATCGGCGGGGTGGCGCAGGACCTGCCCAAAGGATGGGACCGGCTCATTCTCGATTTTCTGAAGTATCTGCCGCCACGGCTTGCGGAGTATGATACCATCGTACTGCGGAACAGCATTTTCAAGGCCCGCACAAAGGGAGTCGGGGCTTATACGCTTGACCAGGCAGTGGACGCCGGCGTGACCGGGCCGGGCCTGCGAGCCTGCGGATTCGAATGGGACTTCCGCAAGAAGCGGCCGTACTCCGGCTACGAAAACTTCGAATTCGATGTCCCCACAGGAACGCACGGAGACTGCTACGACCGCAGTGTCGTTCGAGTGGAAGAGATGCGCCAGAGCCTGCGCATCATCGAACAGTGCGTGAAGAACATGCCGGAAGGCCCGTATAAGGCGGACCACCCCCTCGTTACGCCGCCGCGCAAAGAGCGCACCATGCACGACATCGAGACGCTCATCACGCATTTTTTGAACGTAAGCTGGGGACCGGTGATCCCTTCCGGCGAGGCGTTCTTCGGCATCGAGGCGCCCAAAGGCAACAACGGATACTATCTGATCAGCGACGGCAACACGATGTCCTACCGCACCCGCATCCGCACGCCGTCCTTTCCTCATCTTCAGATGGTGCCGTTGATCAGCCGGGGAATGATGGTCTCCGATCTTCTGGCCATCCTCGGCAGCATTGATTACGTTCTGGCGGACCTTGATAGGTGAGGGACGAAGGAGGAAGGACGAGGGAAGAGGGAGGAGGGAGGAGGGACGAAGGACGAGGGACGAAAAATCGTCCATCGTTCTGGTTTGGCGGAATGAATATATGCTGACCGAACAAGAGAAAAAAGAAATCGCTGCGGAGCTTCAGCACAGTGCAGTAAAGCAGTCTGCCTCCATTGAAGCACTGAAAGTGATACAGCGACACCGGGGCTGGGTGTCCGACGAAGCCGTCAAGGACATTGCCGGAATGCTCGAGATGTCGCCGGATGAACTCGACGGCATCGCCACGTTCTACAACATGATTTTCCGCAGGCCCGTCGGCAGGCACGTGATCCTCGTGTGCGACAGCATCAGTTGCTGGGTCATGGGATACGGCAAGATCCGCGAGCACCTGAAGGACCGTCTGGGTATCGAGCTCGGAGGAACGACATCTGACAACAGGTTCACGCTTCTGCCGAACGTTTGCCTCGGGACGTGCGATCATGCGCCTGCGATGATGATCGACAACGATACCTACAGGGACCTGAGCCCGGAGAAAGTGGATGAGATACTGGGGAGATACAGATAATTTTTAGCTCATCACGGCATGTGGTGATGAGAAGGCAGCCCTTAGCTCGGCCGCGCAATCGCGCTGACAAAGGGCAGGTGTCGGACAGGCTGCTGAAGGCAATAAACATAATCGTGTTGCTTTTCCGTTCAAAGTTTCCGGCGCTCCTGAGCGCTGCATTCGCTCAGGGCAGCCTTCTCATCTTTGAGACGATTAATAAAGCAACTTTTATCGGTTAATCCTGTAGTCCCGTCGAAAAGGTTTTTACATGGAACGACCACTGACCAAACATATCCGGCCCGACGGAGAGTGCCTCGGCCTCAGGGAATACGAAAAGGCCGGCGGCTACCAAGCCCTGCGCAAAGCGCTCAAGGACATGACGCCCGCTGACGTGCAGCAGGCGGTGAAAGACTCCAACCTCCGCGGCCGGGGCGGCGCGGGTTTTCCCACGGGGCAGAAGTGGAGCTTTGTGCCGATGGGCGCCGGCGCACCGGGGCCCAAGTACTTGATCGTGAACGCCGACGAGATGGAACCGGGCACGTTCAAAGACCGGCTGCTGCTCGAAGGCGATCCGCACCAGATCCTCGAAGGAGCCATCCTGTCCGCGTATGCCATCCAGGCTGACGAAGCATACATCTTTCTCCGCTGGGCATACAAGCTGGCGGCGGACCGGCTGACGAAGGCGATTACCGAAGTATATGAGGCAGGTTATGCCGGGAAAAATATTCTCGGTACCGGTTACAGCCTGGAACTGCGTCTCCATATCAGCGCAGGCCGTTACATCTGCGGCGAGGAAACGGCGCTGTTGAACGCCCTTGAAGGGAAACGCGCCATCCCGAGGGCCAAGCCTCCTTTCCCGCAGGTGAGCGGCCTCTGGGGCAAGCCGACCATCGTGAACAACGTGGAGACGATCTCCAACATCCCGCACATAATCAATCACGGCGCTGAGTGGTTCAAGGGCCTGAGCAAAAGCATTGATAGCGGGACCAAGCTCTACGGCGTGAGCGGAAAAGTGAAGCGTCCCGGGGTGTGGGAATTGCCGATGGGCACGACCATCCGCGAACTCATGGAAGAACATGCCGGCGGCATGCGGGAAGGTCTCGCGCTGCGGGGCGTGATACCCGGAGGGGCGTCAACGGATTTTCTCGTTCAGGAGCATCTCGATGTGAAGATGGATTTCGATTCGGTGCAAAAGGCAGGGAGCAGGCTCGGCACAGGCACCATGATCGTGCTCGATGATAGAACGTGTCCCGTGGGGATGGTGCATAACCTGATACAGTTCTTCGCGCATGAGTCCTGCGGCTGGTGCACGCCCTGCCGTGAGGGGCTGCCGTGGATCGAGCGCATGCTTCACGCCGTGGAAAGCGGACAGGGCGAGTCGGGGGACATCGCGACCCTGGAACAGCAATGCAGACTGTTGGGCCCGGGCAATACGTTTTGCGCCCTTGCGCCCGGCGCCGTCGAGCCGCTCCAGAGCGCGTTGAAATATTTCCGGGAAGATTTTGAGAGGCATATTCGGGAGAAGCGATGCCCCTGGGGTAAAGTAAGCACCAA
>DATDRO010000152.1:0-3521 GCA_035291685.1 Nitrospirota bacterium
GAGGACAATAGTAGATGCCGTCCAGCGCCGCGCCTTCATGCCTGAGCATCTCCGTCAAACGGTCATGCGCCTTCAGGACCAGCGATTCAGGGAAATATCCCCTTGCCACACCGGACTGGTTCGTTACCAGAACGACCTTGAACCCCGCCTGGTTCAACTTTTTGATGGCAAGGCCCGCGCCGGGGATAAGATGAAGCTTCGCGAGGTCAGTGAGATACCCCACCTCTTCCGTGACCGTTCCGTCCCTATCGAGAAATACCGCTTTGTTCATAAGTAATTGGCATAGAGCATGGCGCATGGTGCATGGGGTGTTGCGCATAGTGCATGGAGTAGAACCCTCTGCCCTCTGCCCTACGCCCTTTGCCCTCTGCCCTACGCCCTTTGCTCTTTGCCCTCTGCCCTCTGCTCTTTGCCCAATACCACCTTCTCCCACTCCTCGGTCTCAACGACCTTGAGTTCGATCCTGAGCGCCCAGATACCTTCCGGATCCAGGGTCTTTAACCTCACGGCATCCTTTTCGGTGGTAATGATCATCGTGGCCTTGACGTCACCGGCCTTCTGAAATATGGCGGCCATGTCCTCTTTTTTATAAACGTAGTGATCGGGATACACCATCTCCTGTTTAATGTCCGCGCCGAGCGACCGGAGAAGGGCCGTAAATGACGCGGGACGCGCGATCCCGGAGAAAGCAAGCACGGCCGTTCCGCGAAGCGTGGAGAAGGGCCTCTGTTCACTATTTCTGATGTCGACCAGATCAACCGGGCTGTGGCGAGAGGTAAAGATCCGCGCCTGGGTCTTCCGGCGTATCACCGACTTGAGCCATCCCAGGTTGGCAGCCCTGTCAGCCCTGGTAATGAGCACCAGATTAGCGCGCTTGAGGGCCTTGAGCGGCTCCCTCAGTATTCCTGAAGGGAAAAGCCGACCATTGCCGAAAGGGTCTTCAGCATCCACCAGCACGATGTCCAGGTCCCGTCGCAACCGCACATGCTGGAACCCGTCATCAAGAATGATCGTGTTCGGACCGAACACCTGTAAGGTGAACAGTGCCGCCCGGTACCGGTCTTTTCCTACCACGACCGGCACCCCGGGAAGCCTTGATCCGATCAGGCTCGGTTCATCTCCCGCGATCGCCGTATCCAATAGAGGCGCTTTGCCATCGGACACAGCCACAATATCGGCCTCATTTTTTCTCCCATAGCCCCTGCTCACCACAGCCGGGTATCTCCTGTTCCTGAACAGGAAGTCCGCCAACTGGATGACCGTGGGGGTCTTACCTGTCCCGCCGAGCGTGATATTGCCGACGGATATGACCCTGCACGGCAGACCCTCTTTCGTTAATATGCGGACCGCATAGAGCACATTCCGGATTCGAAGCGCGAAGCCGTACAACAAAGAAACAGGGAACAGAAGTCCTTCGATGAATAAAGACCTCGTTCTCCCATACATCACATCTTCTATGTATGTCCTAATGGTCAACGATCAACCTGCTGACAGCGTCAATGGTCTTCCTGGCCGCGCCCGAATTCATCGCGATAACGCTGAATGCCCGCTCACCGATACGCCTTGCAAGTTCCCCATCGGACAACAGGTTAAAGATCTGAACATAAAGTTCTTCCTTATCTTTAACCATGATCCCGCCGCCTGCCAGGGTCAGGGCCTCCGATATCTCTTTAAAATTGAACATGTAACGGCTGAATATTACGGGCTTTTTCATTGCCGCCGGCTCTAAAAGATTATGACCGCCGATCTTGACCAGGCTCCCTCCGACGAACGCGATGTCGCAAATACCATAGAAGGACCGCAATTCCCCTATCGTGTCAAGAAGAAGGACGTCCCCCACTTCGCCTCTCAGACGCGAGCGTCGTTTGCATTCATACCCCGCCTTATTGATGAGTCCCGCAACCTCGTCAAATCGTTCAGGATGCCGGGGCGCAATGATAAGGAGCAGGTCGGGAAATCTTTCTCTCAACTTCGTAAAAATCTCCAATAAGGCCGCTTCCTCTCCCCGATGAGTGCTGCCCGCGGTGATGACCTTTCGACCCGGAGGCAGGGCTATCGGCTTGTGCTGCGTCGCGGGGATATTCTGATCGAACTTGAGGTTTCCGGTAACGATCACCGAGTCCGGCATCGCCCCGATCTCCCGTATCCTCGCTGCATCCGAATCGGACTGCATGCAGAACAGATCGACGCGCGAAAAGACCTTCCTGAAAAATATCCTGAACTTCAAATAATTCTTGTACGAGTGCGGTGATATCCTGCCATTGATGATCGCCGAGGGGATGCCGCGTTTTTTCAGATACCGGAAAAAATTCGGCCAAAGCTCCGTTTCAGCAACGAGCACGATGACCGGGTCGATCCGATTGATGACCCGGCGCACGATCCAGGGATAGTCGAAGGGAAAGTAGAAGACCGCGTCCGCTTCAGGCACCCGCTGGCGCGCCGTGAAATTGCCGGTAACGGTCACCGTGGAAAGGATCAGGCTCCGGCCCGGATATTTCTTTTTCAGCTCCCGGATCATCGGGTGCGCGGCCATGACCTCTCCCACGGACACCGCGTGCACCCAGATAGGCCGGGAACCCCTGATCACCTTCTTCACGCCCTTGCGCACACGGCCGAGCTTCTGCGAAATGCCCCCCCGGTATTTCGGGACCGTGACGAGCTTGAACAGAATGACCGGCAGCAGAAGGACCGTCGCGAAGACAAGCAGTATGTTGTAAATGATATACATAGGGCGGCCTCCGACCGCAACCAATAACTTACCACTGGTAACTGGTAACGAAGACACAAAGAAAGCAATGCATAAGTCAAATTGCAAAATTGCGGTATGGCCTGAGGCCATGATTATATATCATTTCATTTTGACTTTTGCATTTTGCACTCTGCATTTTGCATTCATCAGACTTTGTGTTCAGTGTTTCGTGTTGTAAAATACCCGTCCGCCTCCCGGGTCAACCGGTGAAGAGCGGACTGCAATTCCTTGCGTTTGGACTCCAATTCCTCTTCACCTGTTCCGTTAACAATGATCGGCTCACCATACACGATAACACCCTTCGTGAACGGCCGGGGAAGCAAATACTTGTCCCAGATCTTTTCGAGGATCCAGAACCGTTTTGCGCTCGCGGACACCGGCACGATCTGCTTGTTCAGTTTGCCGGCAAGGTAGGTGATGCCCTGCTTCACCTCATAGATCGGGCCACGCGGCCCGTCCACGGCGAGGGCGATGTCCCTGCCTTTGCGAAGACCATCCACTAAACCAAGGAGCGCCCGCTCTCCCTTGCGCTTGCTCGACCCGCGTACGACATTGAATCCGAAGTATTTCAGGATACCGGCCTGGATCTCACCGTCACGGCTTTCACTCGCCGGGATCACGGCCCCGGCATTACGATGATTATAGAACAGCAAAAACTGCCTGCCATGCCAGAACGCGTAGATTATATTCTCTCCCGCTGCCTTGAACCCGTCGGGAATATCACGCCTCACCTTGCGGGTCCTCACCGACATGCTCCAGAGCGAGATCAGCA
>DATDRO010000153.1:0-5192 GCA_035291685.1 Nitrospirota bacterium
GTCGGCGGCAAATCCGTGCGGGACCATGGGGTCGCAAAGGATGCAGGTCTTTTCGTCAGCCTCGATCTTTTCTTCCCCGACAGTGAACGTGCCCCTGCCTTCAACGCAATACATCAAAAGACGGAGCGGCGCCTTGTGAGGTTCGAGCTTCTGGCCGGGGTTCAGGCACATGAGTGCGACGCGCATTTCGGGTTTGTCCGAGAGCATCTCTCTCGAAATTTTATCAGGATAAAACTTCATCAATTTCTTGAGGTCGAGCAGTTCCATGATATCCTCCTTAAGGCGTTATCTTTATGACTGTATGATAACACGGAAGCAGGCGGAGACGACATGACCTATGTCATACTGTTACCACCACCGCCAGAGGGCGATGACGAAGGCGATGAGGAAGACAAGCACGAGGTTCATGTAGGCAAAGAAGTAGAAGAGCCGTTCATGAAACGGCCGTATGAACTTTTCCGCTGAAGCGATCAGCCTTCCAACCTGGGGCAGGGCAAGGACCTTGTCCTCTCCGTGGGGGGCGTTCTTGAGCATGTCCGTGAGGTCATTACCCGCGGCGTGCTTCATCATATGCATGCCGCTCTTCCAGAGGCTGCTTTTGGCCACATCGTAGATGATCCCTTTATAGGCAATATACGCGGGCCGTCCGTCCTTGCCGTCGAACTGGCAAAGGCCGTCCGGGGTGCATACACCGGAGTCCAGTGAAGGTGTAAGGGATTTCTGTTTTCTCAGTCTTGGGCCGATATAGCGCGTGACGATGACCGCGCTTGACAGCATGACCAGGAAAAGGATTATCTTGATGCTCAGGAGTATCCCGAATCTCGTGGTGATGAATGTCTCCCACGACGGGACCCTCTCGATGGTCAGATACACGCCGGTGATCAGGATCAGGACCATCGAAAGCCAGCCGAGCTTGAGTTCACCTTTTGGGAGACCCTTTGAGGCGTAGGCGGGTTTCAAGAGAATATGAACATACATGATCGTTCCGAACCACACAATCCCCGTCATCAGATGGAGATAACCCATGATAAGATGGAGGAGTTGGCGCGTGATCGACGTCGGTTTATAGAGACCCCTGGTCTTCAGGTCTTCGAGAAACGTCACGCCGGTCTGTGTAAGCGCATGGCCTCCGGTCGGTTGAACGTGGCAGTGGTTGCATTGCCGGCCTGTCTGCTGTGCGTATTCGGGTGTAGCGGGGGACAGGGAAGGGGACAGAAGGAGGAGAAGGCATACAGCGATCGTTGTGTTGATCCGATAAAAGGGGCGTCCGTTCATCATGGGGAATTATAAACAATCGGGAGAAAATTGCAAATACAATACGGAAAAAAACAGTAATAAAAGGGACGGTTGAAATGACGTCATTGAAGCGCCTTGCAGCAAGCTGCGGGGTCAGCGCTCACTTCAGGATTTAATAGTATCTTTTCGCCCAGCTTTCCGCCGATCTTTCATAAGGTTCTTCCCTTCCTGTTTCATATTCTTTACGCTGAGCTTTTTTGATGTCTTCGTTGACCTCTCTTCGCATCCCCGCTATCTGGCTTACGACCGCCCCTAACTTCAAACCAAGCTTGTCCGAGATCATCCCCCATCCTCCCGCGGGAGCGCTCTGCCGAAGGGACAATATCCTGTTTACATTGATATCGACTGTTCTGCCCGGCATTTGCTGAGAGAGAGAGAGAATAACGGCTATTTCTCCGTATCCCAGTTGTTGATCTCGCAGATCATTGATCATAGCCTCATCAACGTTAAATTCATTTTTAAGCAGTTTAATTATTGCACGCTCCCCCTGCGACTGCCGCGCGTTATGGTCCAGCACGACTGTTTCTTTTTCCAGCCGGCGCTCTTCCGGAGTTTTGGCCGGGGCTGTTGTGGACACGCATACTGAGACGAAGACCGCAATAATCAGAAATATCCTTTTCATGATCTTTTTATTCTCCCGGAACGCTAATATATAATAGACACATTGCAGGGCAACTCGATGGCAGGGATCTTGTTTAGATGTTGCTTGATCTCTGAACTGTGTTTTCTCGCCGAATATATTTTATATATTCATATAACAGTAGAACAAAGATCGGGTCTTGTCAATGCAAGGGGAAAAAATAGCTTGCATACAAAGTATTATCGACACAGTTTCTAATATTTATATATGCTGACCTATTGGGAGATAAAATCATCTGTCAAAAAAAGTTTTCAAACAATGCGGAGTCTATGGAGAGCGGTTGACTCTGATAGAGAGGCAAGTTCTTGAAGCATTACAGGCAGTGGCTTTCACGCTCAGACAGGACAATATTTCACCCGGCGGGTAAAGACGATTTTTATATTTTTCCCTTGACAAGTTCACGGGTTAAATGGTATTTTAAACGCTCTCAAAAGTACACAGGTGCGTTTTAAGGAGGCAATAGGCATGTACGCAGTCATTAAGACCGGAGGAAAACAGTACAAGGTTTCTGCCGGAGATGTGGTCAGAGTGGAGTGTCTTGCTGCTGAAGCAGGCGATACGATCGAGATAAAGGACGTGCATCTCGTTGCCGACGGCGACAAGATAAGCATAGGAAAGCCGACCCTGGCGTCCGCCACGGTCACGGCGGAAGTCGTGGGCGAGGGCAGAGGCGAAAAGATCCTCATTTTCAAGCACCGGAGGCGCAAAGGGTACCGCAAGACCATCGGTCATCGCCAGAATTTTACGGCGATCAGGATCAAGGAAATCAAAGCGTAAAAATTACCGCTAAGACACCAGGACACGAAGTTAAAGTAAAATAGTTAGAGCATTACTTTGAGCATTCGTGTCTGAAAATTTTTGGAGGATTTGAACCATGGCTCATAAAAAAGGCGTCGGCAGTTCAAGGAACGGCAGGGACAGCAACTCACAGCGTCTCGGCGTAAAGCGGTATGACGGCGAGGTCGTGCACGCGGGAACGATCATCATCAGGCAGCGCGGCACCAGGATCCACCCGGGGACGAACGTAGGCAAGGGCAGCGACGACACGCTCTTCGCCAAGATCAACGGCGTGGTGAAGTTCGAACGGTACGACAAGACCCGCAAACAGGTGAGCGTGTACGCGACTGCTTCGTAAACGGATATTTTAACGCGGTTTCCGACAAGGCGGCATAGATTGATATCTGTGCCGCCTTTTGTGTTTTCACGCACGGTGTAATCACCGCCCTGCAGCAAGTACGGGGCGGAATACAGAATGATGGGCAAGAATACCGTCTGCCTGAACAGTTTTACTGTTCTTTTTCCATCTTGCATTTTCTCTCTGTTATCTGTATATTTCTCATAGGCTTAAGCAAATAATGTCAAATTTCATAGACAGGGTCAAAATAAACGTCAAGGCAGGCCACGGCGGCCCGGGGAGCGTCGCCTTCCGGCGTGAGGCGTATGTTCCGCGCGGCGGGCCTTCCGGCGGCAATGGCGGCAAGGGCGCCGACGTTATCATCAGGGCCGACAAACAGCTCGGCACGCTCATCGACCTTAAATATCAGCAGAATTATTTTGCCAGGGACGGAGAGCAGGGCCGGGGCAAGGAGCAGAGCGGCGCCGACGCGGAGAATATCATTATCCGCGTGCCCGTGGGCACGATCGTCTATGACGCCGAACCGAGGGAACTGGTCGTCGATCTGGACACTGACGGCATGGAGTTCATCCTTGCCAAAGGCGGCCGCGGTGGCAAGGGCAACGCTTTTTTCAAGACCGCCACGCACCAGGCGCCGCGGCACGCGCAGCCCGGAGAGCCCGGCGAAGAGTTCACGCTGTTTCTCGAGCTGAAGCTTCTGGCCGACGTGGGGCTGGTAGGATTTCCGAACGCCGGCAAGTCCACGCTTATTTCGCGCATTTCGGCCGCGAAACCGAAGATCGCTGACTATCCCTTTACCACGCTCACCCCGGTGCTCGGCGTGGTGAAACCCGAGGGGCGAAAAAGTTTTGTCGTGGCTGATATCCCCGGATTGATCGAGGACGCCCATAAGGGCGCGGGCCTGGGTTTTGAGTTCCTCAGACACATAGAAAGGACGTCCATTCTGCTCCACCTGGTGGACGTGTCAGGCATGGTCCCCGGCGACCCGGTCGATAATTTCAAAAAAATCAACAGGGAGCTCAAACTCTATAGTAAAGAGCTCACGAAAAAATACATGGCCGTGGCCGCAACCAAGATCGACGCCGCGGTCCAGAAGGACCTTGAGAAGCTGGAGAAGAATTGCCGCAAGGCGGGGCTTGAGTTCTTCGGCATCTCCTCCGTGACCGGCGAGGGGCTGGACCAGCTCATCGGGTTTCTGGCGGACAAGGTGGGGGAAGGGAAGGCGGGGAAGGAGCCAGAAGTCAGAAGACAGAAGACAGAAGTCAGCACAGAGGCGTGATGCAGAAAAACATTCAGGTTGATAGGAAATCGATAATATCCAAGGCTCGCCGGATCGTCATCAAGGTTGGCAGCGCGGTGCTCGCATCGTCCGGGGAAGGGCTCGATGAAACACGCATCAAGGGGCTCGCCTCGGAAATATCTTGGATCATGGAAGGCGGCCGGGAGGTGATCGTTGTTTCTTCCGGCGCGATCGTGGCAGGGCTTGCGAAGCTCGGCCTCACCAAGACCAAAGGCATGCCTCTTTCGCTCAAGCAGGCGGCCGCCGCGGTGGGCCAGTCCAGCCTCATGTGGATCTACGAGAAGACTTTCGGCGCGCACGGAAAGAAGGTCGCCCAGGTTCTCCTGACACGCGAGGACCTGTCGAATCGCGCCAGGTTTCTCAATGCGCGAAACACGATCCACACGCTTCTTGAGCACGGCGTTGTTCCCATCATTAACGAGAACGATACCGTGTCTGTGGATGAGATCAAATTCGGCGACAATGACAATCTCTCGGGCATGGTGGTGCACCTTGCCGATGCCGACCTTCTTATTATCCTTTCGGACATCGACGGACTGTATACGGCAGACCCAAAAATCCGGTCTTCCGCCGAGCTTATTCCCGTGGTGGTGAAGATCACGGCCGAAATGGAACGAGGCGCAGGCGATGCCGTTTCGATCGCAGGCACCGGAGGCATGCGCTCCAAGGTCATGACCGCGAAAAAGGTCGGCGCTTACGGCGTGCCGATGGTAATCGTGAACGGGACAAAGATTGGCATTTTGCGTTCTCTCTTTGAAGGAACGAACATCGGGACCCTGTTTCTGCCCAAAGCGCGCAAGAACCACAGTCGTGAGCACTGG
>DATDRO010000154.1:0-8159 GCA_035291685.1 Nitrospirota bacterium
GCCGCCCCGATAGCCTGCCAATACGCCAAGAGCGCTTCCAAAGACGAGAGCGATGGCAATAGCGAGAAAGCCGGGCAGAAAATAGGCCTGGATCCCGACGATCAAGCGGGAGAGCATGTCCCTCCCCATGAAGTCCGTGCCGAGAAGGTGGCCGGGAGTGCCCGGCGGGGCCATCATCAGCCCGATGTCGATGTCCTGAGGGTCGCGCGGGAGCAGGTTGAACGCGCCCAGGACGTACGATACCACCACAAGCGTAACGATGAGGATGCCGTAGCCCACGTAGGCAAGGTCAGCGGTGTCCGCTTTTTTCCAAAAAGGCAGGTCCGAGAACTCGCCGATCTCGCCGGATATTTGGGAATAGGTTTTCATAAATGTACAGCATAGCGCATAGGGCATAGCGCATAGGGCAAAGAAACACCCTAAGATTTCAACCCTCTGCTCTCTGCTCTATGCTCGTTTCACTCCTTCGACGCCCGCGGGTTTACCATGACATAGACGACCCGCTGGAACATGCTGCCCATGCGCACGAAGACCGCCGCCATAATGGCGATCCCCATGATGACCGGGAAGTCCCTGTCCTGCGCCGCCTGCCAGGCCATCCTGCCCATCCCGGGCCAGTTGAACACCTGCTCGACGATCACCGCGCCGCCCAGGATGAACGGTATCTTGGATGAGATGATCTCGGTCACGGGGATCAGGAGTCCTTCTTTGAACGAGTGTTTCCAGACCGGCGCCCCTTTGGCGCGGGCAGTGCGAATATAATCCTCGGCCATGACCCTTCCCATCTCGTCGCGCAGGTAGCGGATGACCTCGCTGATCGTGCCGTTGCCGACACCAAGCACAAAGATCGGCAGCAGGGAATAAAGCATGCCGAACCGCTGCCCGGTCCCCGAAAAGACCGGGAACAGCCCGAACTTGTGCATGAAAACATAAAGGACGATATACCCGAGCCAGAACACCGGCAGCGCGGAAACTACGTACGCAAACATCGTGAGCGGCCAGGAAACCCTGTTCATGCCCCTCGCCGCCGAATACAGGGCGATGGGAACAGCGATGAGAAGGGTAACAAGCATGGAGCCGATCGTGAGGATGAGCGTATTGAGCCCCACGCGAAGCAGTTCTCCGGAAACCGGGAGGCCCGTGCGTATAGACGTGCCGAAATTACCGTGGAGGATATTGAAGAGCCACGCCAGATACTGGGAATACCACGCCTTGGGCGCGCCCAGCGCCTCACGCAAGCCTTCCCGTGCCGCGTCGGAGGACATCTGGCCTTCGAGCAGAACGCTGAAGGGGTCGCCGGGCGACAGGAAGAGGATGATGAAGACCACGAAACTCACCCCGAGGAGCAGGAGCGCCGTGATCACAAGCTCCCTGGACAACACCAGGGCTATGGGTCTCATCGCGGACAGTTTCATACGTTTGGACCAAGGCAATCACGCCTCGGCGTGAATCGCTCCAAAAACTCCATCCTACTTCTGCTCCCCTTCAGGCATGAACCACTCATCGGCGAATGAGAAAAACTTGTAGGGATGGATGGCGACGCGCCTGACCTTCTTGTGGTACGCCGCGTAATTCGTGAGCGTCCAGAGGAAGGTGTAGGGGTTCTCCTCCGCGAGGATGGCATGAAGCTTGCGGTTGATCGTCCTCCGCTTTTCATGGTCGAGGGTATCCTTGCCTTCCTTGATCAGCCCATCGACCTCGAGGTTCGAGTAGCCGATAAAGTTGTACTTGTGCGGGCCGATCTCAGCGGAATGAAAGAGCGACGAGATGTCCGCCGAATCATCGAACACCAACGAAGCAAAGACAACATCAAAGTCATGTTCGAGGAAAACATCTTCCTTCCATGCCTGCCACTCCTTGAATTCGACCTTGATGTCCACGCCGATGTTCTTGAGGTAGTTCTTGAACGCGAGCACCACGCGCTTCACGGCTTCGCTCTCTTTCTCGATCGGCACCTTGAGCGACAACGAGAGCTTCTTGTCGTCCTTCTGCATGAAGCCGTCCGCGCCCTGAGTGAATCCCGCTTCCTTGAGGAGCGCCTTCGCCTTTTCCGGGTCAAAGGGGACCGGCTGCACATCCAGATTGTAGGCCCAGCTTCCGGGCGCAAACGGTCCCGAGATGATGGTCCCCTGCCCGTTGAAAAAGGAATCCAGCATCTCCTGCCTGTTCACCGCGCAGGTGAAGGCTTTTCTCACGCGTTTGTCCGCGAGAAGGGGGTTCCGCATGTTGTAGCCGAAGAAGGAATAGGACAGCGCGTTGTAGGGCTGGAGAATGAACCGCTTGTCTCCCTGGATCTCGGGGATGTCCCGGGGGTTCACCAGCACGATCATGTCGATGGCGTTGAACATGAGCGCCTGCGTCATGATATTCTGGTCCGCAAAGGGCTTGGAGACGAATTTGTCGATATGGGGCCTGCCCTTGAAATAGTTCTCATTCGCCACAAGGACGATCTCCCGGTCGGCGGTGATATTTTTGAGAATGTACGGACCGGTGCCGATGGGATTCTGGACAAAGGCGTCCTCCCGCGTGAGATACAGGGGATTGCTCGGTCCGTGACGCGGGATGATCTTAAAGCTGAACTTGGCGAGCGCGTTCAGAATGGGCCTCTTGAGGGTGAACCGCACCGTATAGTCATCGACCTTTTCCGCGTTGTCGATGAACGCAAACATCGTCTTGAGCGCCGTGACTGTCTTGGGATGCATCATGATCTTGTAGGTGAATATGACGTCGTCCGCCGTGAACGGCTTCGCCTCCTCACCCTCTTTCGCGTGCCAGGTCACGTCCTTTTTCAGGGAAAAGGTATAGGTGCGGCCTTCTGCAGCTATCTCCCATTTGTCAGCCAGTTCGGGCACGATCTGCTGCTTTTCGTTGATCCCGACCAGCCCGTTGAAAATGAGCTCGGTGAGACGCAGGGATATCATCTCGTTGCTCGTTATCGGGTCCAGTGTGGACGGACGACCGTATTCTCCATAATTCAAAGCGCCTCCGTCCGCCCTGCCGTCCTTCTTGCGGCCCGCTTCGGCAGATTGTGAGACACTGAACACCACGCCTACCATCAACAGCAGAACAAGCAGCATCCTTCTCATATGATCCTCCTCAACCGATTTCGCGTATTGCCAAATTGAACCACAAAGGGCACAGAGAAAATCCTTTTCTTCCACACCACAATGATTCAAGAATTTTTCCGCGTCTTCCCTCCGTGCACTCTCAGTAATTTCTTCGCTTTTTTCTTTTGCTATCGTTCGCACCTGTTTGAGAACACAGAGGCTGCCATGATGTGTAGTGTCTCTGTGTGCTCTGTGGTTTTATCTTATCCGAAATCCGCCCTTGTTTGTTTAAAAGATCTTCACATCACCGGCGCTCTTGTGCTCCATGGAGTAGATGCCCTGCATGGCCTCCTGGATCTGGCGCACCTCGGGGAACTGCTTGCTCATCTCGAAGTATATTTCGAGGGCCTCGGAAAACTTCTTGGTCCGGTAGTACGCCTCGGCAAGGCTGACGAGCATCACGGGATCGTTCGATTCGATCTTGTTTTTGTTGCTTTTGTCCCGTCCAGCCTCCATGAAGGAAACCGCGCGCGCATAGTCCTTTTTCCCGAGATAGTACCTCCCGAGGGCAATATTCAGGGTAAAAAATTTCCTGCCCTCTCCTGTCTCGACCGAGGCAACGGCCTTTTTCACCGGCTTGGGACAGTCGACCTTGATTCCGCTGCAGGCGATGAGCACCTCTGCGAGCACCTCGGGGTCTTCCGGCTGTTTCCGGGAAAGTTCGTCCCATACGCCAAGAGCTTCGAACTGACGGCCTCGCAGATACTGGTTCGCACCCTGCCGCGCCATTGCCTTGTCCCGGTACTGCTGGGGCATCTGCGCAGAGGAGATGAACGAGGCGGTTGTTTTTGCGGATTGCTCAACATTCCCCGAGAGGCTGTAAGCCTCGCCGAGATAGTAATTGGCGGTTGCCTTGAGCTTGGCGTCGGCCGAGGCCTTTTCGAGAGCAACGATGCTCGCCTGGAGGTAGAGCGTCGAGATGTCGCCGAGGAGCGAGAGATCATAATAATTGATGACCTTGGTCCTGCTCAAGACCTCCCGGTACGAAAATCCTTTCAGGTCGGAGCTGTTGACGAGGGCGAGCCCCTTCTCCGTAAGCCCCGCCTTTGCATAGACAGCGAGAACGTTTTTGAGAAGCCGCGTCGGGACCCCCTTCCCCGACTTCTTCGCCCGCGCAAGGCTTTCATCAGCCAGGGCAACGGGATTCTTTTCGACAAGCCCCGCCTTGCTGTATGCGGCCGCGAGCGCGGACTTCAGTTCCGGGTCGGTCGTATCAACACCGCCCCAGAGCTCGTCCGCCTTCTGTTTGTTGTCGCGAAGGTAATGGCTGAGTCCGAGCGCCACCTTTGCCATGGCCGTGGAGCGGGGCTCGATGCCCTCGCTCGAAATAAACTGTTCCAAAGGAGCTGCCGCCTGGTCCGGCTTTCCCGCTTCCAAAAACGCTTCGCCCAGGTACAGGTCCACGAAGCGGCTTCGGCCTTTTCCCTTGAGAGACGTAAGCCTCTTCAGATAATCGGCAGAGACCGCGACCGTAACCTGCTGGAGCTCGCGATGGAGTTCGGCATTTTTCAGATGGATCATCCCCAGGGTCAGGTATGCGGCGCCCTCTTTGCCCTGTTCGAGGGAAGAGAGCCGAGCCCGGAGCATACCCTCCGCCTCTCCATAGTGGCGTTTTTCGAAGAGCTTCATGGCGTGAGTGACCGGGTCTTCAGCGGCAAAAGCGGCCGCGGACAGAAAGGCTGTCATTGCGCACAAAAAAATACAACGCTTCATAAACGCTCCTATATCACGATACCGGATAGAGAACAATATCTGCTGCATACATCTCCTCTGTCTTCCGTCATGCATCCTCTAATTCTTCAGCTTTGCAAGATAGATCTGGTCCCACTGGTCGACTTGCGCCCGAAAGGCGATGGTCCCGTCTTCCGCGCAGACGACATCGTGGTTCATCTTCGTGTCCGTCTTGAGCTGCAGGTTTGTCCTTTCCTTGGTGTCCGCAACATAGAGCGGATTGTACTCCTGCTTGTCGTTCTTTACATAGACGATCCTGACGTTGTCGGGCATCCACGCCGGTCCCCGCTCCACGTCGGGGATAACGTCCGTTGCCACGATCTTTGCGCCGAGGCCGTCTCCCTGCGCAGGATCAGAACCGTCGGCCGCAATGACCATGAGCGACCATACGCCCGGCTCGCCCGCGGGGTTGTAGTTGGTGTAGAAAGCGATCTTTTTGCCGTCAGGCGACCAGATGGGCCTGAGATTGTCGTACATCCACGAGGTTAGAGCCCGGAGCGTCTCCACGGGCTTCGCCACGTCGCCGATAAGGTAGATACCATGGTTCTCATTCGTGCCGTGCATCATGACGATCTTTTTCCCATCCGGGGACCACTGCGGGTACAGATGGGGTTTGCCCCCCTGCGTGAGCCGCGTAAGAGCGCGGGTCTGAATGTCCATAAGATAAATATCACCCTTGCCGGTGCGGCCGGAAACAAAAACGATCGTATTGCCCACGGGAGACCAGTGGGCCTGGCCGTCCTTCTCTTTATGGTCTGTCAGCCGTACCGGCGCCTTCGCGGTCAATTCGCGCAGGTAGAGGTCGTAGTTGCCCTCGCCCCCGTTGCTCATGAACACAAAGCGGTCTCCGGCAGGCGACCAGCTGATGCCCGCGTTATAGCTCACCTCTTCAAAGACGCCGGGGAAGAAGAATTTCATCTCCTTGCTGTCATCCGACAACTGGTAGTAGATCGTTTGGACGAGCGCGCCGTCGGGACGAACGATGAGAATCTCCTTTTTATCTCCCTTGCTCCGTTCAAAGGCGATGAGCGCGCCCGACGGCGACCACGTCGGGTTCGAGTCGTTTCGTCCGGATTCTATCTTCGTAAGCGGTCTGAAAAAGAGCGGCTCTATCGCGTCCGGTTTTTTTCCTTCCGGTTTTTGTTCCTCCGCCTTCTTTTCGGTTGCCGCCGCGCCCGTTGCCGCATCAGGGGAAACGGCAGCCGGTTTTTGCTCTTCCGCCTTCTTTTCCGTTACCACGGCACCCGCCGCCGCGCCGTGAGGGACGGCGGACTGGACATCGACTGCCAACCCCATCCGCACGACACAAAAGGTTGCGAGCACAACAAACACAAAGACACAATAGTTCCTTAATACCTTCACTTCACAATCCTCCTGAGATACTGTTACATGAGGTCCTTGATCTGGTCCCAGTACTTCTGCGCCGTTTCGCGGCTCTGTTCATAGGTGCTGTTCCCCTCAAGCTTCTTCGGGAAGAAATCGAAATATTCCCTCCACGCGAGGTTGGCACTGTTCAGAATTGCGCCCTTCTTCGTGAGAAGGTAAAGCTTGTGGTACGAGAGGGCCAGATAGTAGTAGGTATCATGCACCGCTTCATCATAGCGAAGGGTGGGGAAGAACCTCGTGTTTTGCTTGGCGATCTGGAGCCGCTTGATGGCCTCGCCGAAGTTCTGGGCGGCCGCGTCCTTGTCCTTCTGTACGAGCTCGCTTCCCTTTTCGTAATAGGCATGGCCGAGGTTGGTGAACACCACGGCATACTGCTTGTAAATGAGCTGCTGGTTCTCGGGAAGCGCAAGCACGTTCTCGAACTCCTGGATCGCGGCATCGTAATCGTTCTTCGGGTCCAGGTAAATCTGGGCGAGCCGGTGATGTGCCTCGGAATAATCCGGATGACCCTTCTCCGTGCTCTGGTAAGCCTGGATCGCCCCGTCATAATCATTGTTCTGCTCGGCCCGCTCGCCGATCTTCAGATAATCCTTGTGAAGGATGACCTTCCGGTCGCCGGTGCGGTCCTCAACTTTTTTGTCGAACTCCAGGACCTCTTCAAAGTCGCGGTAGTCCCCGCCGACCGAGACCTTCACCGTATGGAAACCGAGATTCACGAGCTTCCCGTCAAGGATCGGTGTTTTCCCGATCTTCTCGCCGTCCACAAGGACCTCTGCCGACGACGGCTGCGAGTCTATCTTGAATATCGAGTTGTTCACCTGCAGGACGAACTCTTTTGTTTCCTTGTTCTTGTCCGCCTTGACCTTCTGGCTCACCTGCTGGTAGCCGTGGCGATACAGCACGATGTTATAGTTCTTTCCGATGCGCACCGGCACCTCCGCTTTTCCATCCGAGCCTGAAGAGCCGATCCACTCGTCGTTAAGATAGATGTTCACGCCGGCCAGGGGAGACACATCAGGCGGAACGCCCCCCTTGGCGGAGAGGACGAAGTAATTCTGCAGCCCCTCGCCTTCTCCCTCGCGGTAGATGCGGCGAACGGCCCGGTCGCCGACGTTGACCTTCTCGCCTTTTTTCAGGTCCTCGACCTCGGTCCAGGAACCTGAATCGTCCGTCTTCTTCACTTTGAGCCTGCCGATGTCGCGGTACCCGGAGATCTTGCCGGTCTCATCGAGACGCGCGGAAGTGAGGGCAAACTCCGTACCCTTGCTGATCTTATAGCCCGATTTGCCGATATTGATGCGGTAGCGGTCTTTTTCTTTCGAAACGACGGTGCTTTCAAAGGGGAACCGTTCGAGCACGGTCGCGGCAATCTCTTTCGCCGCGCTGTTGATATCGCCCGCGCCGCGGGCCTTCGTTATCTGGCTCAGGATAAGCCTGCCGCCGGACGTGTAGAACTTGGTCTCGATGAGCAGTCCCTTCTCGTCCTTGGCAACGCTGCCCAGGACGATCATGTCGACCGACCTCCGGAGCGGCTTGTCACGCCAGCCCTTGGCAACGATCTTTTCGATGCTCAATTTCTCATGTTTAAGCTCCGCCTGGAGCGTCTTGCTCGGCACCTCGCGGAAACAGGAATACTTGAAGAGCTGGGCCCCGACCGACGTCTCGGTCTGCGCGAGGATGTCCTTAAGATCAACACCCGGCGTATTGCCCGCAAAGCGATAGATGCCGACCCTGATCGGCCGGGGAGTGGTTGGATAAAAATAGCGTTGAATGTTGATCTCGCCCTCGAGGGTAACAGGGGTCTTCCACTTGGCCGGGATATATCCCGTGGGACTCAGCATGAGCTGCACCTTCTTGCCCGGCTCGCCGTCATAGCTGTATGTATAGATACCCTTGGAGTCGGTCTTCCCGACGGTCTTTTTGTCTATGCTCACA
>DATDRO010000155.1:0-2082 GCA_035291685.1 Nitrospirota bacterium
TGAAAGATATAGCCCGCGGCAGAGTCTTTGTCCACAAACGCGATCCGTTTGTCCTTCAGGTCCCCCAGCTTCTCAATGCCGCTTTTTTTGTGGGCGATGATGATACCCCTGAACCTCGTCCCCGCCTTTGGCTCTGCTGACAGGGCCAGGGGAGTGATATTCACCTCTTTTTTGAGCTGCACATAGATGACCGGATTGGAAAATCCAAGGTCCACCTCGCCTGTCCTGACGGCCTTTTTGAACGCTTCAAAGTCCTTGGGAATGACCACGGTCACTTTTTCCCCGGTCTCCTTTGTCAGATACCGGGCCAGGGGGGTGAACATCGATGTCATTTCATCTTTGCTGAGTCGCGGAAGCACTCCCAGCTTTATTTCCGCTGACACGGGGGCCGTCCATGCCCCGATCGCCACAACCAATGCCAGGAACCATACCACTGTTGATCTTGTGTTTTTCATTGTTGGCCTCCTAAAAATGGATTACACCGGGTTCCGGTACCTGCCCCTTCTTTTTCCACTCATCGTAATCGCTGATGACGTCCGCCGTCTTGTCATGCTCATGATCGGTCGCCGGGAACCGTGATTTTAGCGTACGACTCTTTTATAAAATGAAGTATAGTAGAAACAAAGGGAAAGCGCAAGGTGACAGAAGGACCGGGATCCAAGGGAAGACCTGCTTGATATGACCGTTAAAACACGGACCTACCCTTCCAAATTCTTCCCGATAATATCGTACTCCGTCGCATCAATGACAGTGACATTCACAAACTCGCCCGGCTCTGCCTCGGTCTCTGAAAGATAGACCGCGCCATCGATCTCCGGCGCCTGGGTCGAGAGCCTGCCGACGAGCGCGAGGTCCTGCATGCCGTCAACGAGCACTCGCTGGATCGAGCCGATCAGGGCGCGGTTCTTCTTGAACGATATTTTCGCCTGTGCCTTCATAATGCGATCAAGCCTGCCCTCTGCGACATCCTGAGGAACCCTCGGAGAAAGATCATAAGCCGGCGTATCTTCTTCCGGCGAATAGGCGAACACGCCGAGGTGCTCGAACGCGGCCTCTTTCACGAACGACAGGAGGCGCTTGAACGCGGCCTCGGTCTCGCCGGGAAAGCCGACAATGAGGGATGTGCGGAGAGCGATGCCCGGCACGCGCTTGCGAAGCTTATCAATAGTCTTCCTGACATCATCCGAACTCCCACGACGGTTCATTGCTTTCAGGATCTTATCGTCGATATGCTGGACCGGGATGTCGAGGTACTTGCAGATCCTTTCCTCTTCGGCCATCACTGCCATGAGCGCGTCGCTGATCCTTCCGGGATAGGCGTACATCAGACGGATCCATTCTATCCCGTGAACCTTCGCCAGGTTTTTTAAGAGCGCCGGGAGATGTGTCTCTCCGTCGCGGTAAGCCGTCGAGTCCTGGGCAAGGAGAATGATTTCCTTTGCGCCCTCGTCCGCAAGCCTGTGCGCCTCGTCGAGAATGGATGCGCTGGGCCTGCTCAGAAAATTGCCCCGTATGATCGGGATGGCGCAGTAGGAGCACCGGTTGCCGCACCCTTCGGCGATCTTGAGGTAGCGGTAGTGCCGCGGCGTTGTGCTCACCCTCGGCAGGCCGTAGACCATCGCGGGCGCTGAGACCTTCAAGACCTGCCCGCCTCCCGAGAGGGCCTGGTCGCAGATCTCGGTGATCCGCGCGATCTCTGTCGTGCCGATAACGGCATCCGCCTCGGGGAGTTCCTTGAGAAGCTCGTCCTTATACCGCTGGGCCAGACAGCCCGCGATGATGAGGGCGCGGCATTTCCCCTGCTTCTTCATCTTCGCCGCGTCGAGGATCGCCCCGATGGACTCTTCCTTCGCGGACTCGATGAACCCGCAGGTGTTCACCACGATCACATCAGCCTCGGCCTGGTCCGCGGTGATCTCAAAACCCGAGCCCGCAAGAACGCCGAGCATCTGCTCCGCGTCCACCTGGTTCTTCGGGCACCCCAGGCTGACCATTCCTATTTTGCATGATTGTTTCGACACGGATTCTGTTTTTCGGGTAATGCGGAATAGAGAGGACAACAAATGAATGTTGTTCTACCGG
>DATDRO010000156.1:0-6141 GCA_035291685.1 Nitrospirota bacterium
AAGAGATCTTTCAGGGCAAGTATTGCGGTATCTGTCATGGAAAGGCCGCGTTCCCGCTGACCGACTGCGGCAGGTGCCACCTGAAGCCGGTATAAACGAGCCGGCCCACAGGATCATCCTATGAGCGAGTACTCCTCCGGCCTCATCGGGGAATGTGGTGAGCCGAGAAGGCAGCCCCTTCGCTTTCACGATGCCCCTCACCCCTGCCCCTTTCCCCTTGAGGGAGAGGGAAAAAGGGAGAGGGGGCCTTATCGGTCGCGCTGACAAAGGGCGGTTGCCGGACAGGCTGCTGAAGGCAATACCAGACATAACCGCGTTGTTTTTCGATTCAAAGTACCGGCGCTCCTGAGCGCTGCTTTCGCTCAGGGAGCAGCCTTCTCATCTGATGGAAAAAAACCGAGGAGCGAATTGACCGTGTCGATAAAATCAAAGATCAGGACCATAAAAGATTACCCCAAAAAAGGGATCATGTTCAGGGATATCACCACGCTCATCAAGGACCCGGTGGGTTTTCGTCTGGTGATCGACAGCCTGACCCAGCGGTATCTCCGCGAGGATTACGATTTCAACGTCATTATCGGCATCGAGTCGCGCGGGTTCATCATCGGCGGGGCGCTCTCCTATACGCTCGGAAGGGGTTTCATCCCGATCCGGAAACGCGGCAAGCTTCCGGCCGAGGTGGAAACGCAGGAATATGAGCTGGAGTACGGCACGGACAGGATAGAGATACACAAGGACGCGCTCAAGAAGGGAGACCGGGTGCTCCTGATCGACGACCTTCTTGCGACGGGCGGGACCGCGCTGGCCGCTGCGGCCCTGATAGAAAAACTCGGCGCCGTTGTCGTCGAGATGGCGTTCATCGTTGACCTGCCCGATGTCGGAGGAAAGAAAAAACTGATGAACAAAGGGTATAAGGTCTTTGCGTTGACGGAGTTCGAGGGAGAATAGGCCGACCCTGCGTTGCGTCAAGCATTCACGAAGAACCCGAGCACAGCGATAGGAATTTTAGCTCATCATGGAATGTGGTGAAGAGAAGGCAGCCCCTTCGCTCGGCTGCGCAATCGCGCTGATAAAGGGCAGTTGCCGGACAGGCTGCTGAAGGCAATACCAGAGATAATCGCGTTGTTTTTCAGTTCAAAGTACCTGCGCTCCTGAGCGCTGCTTTCGCTCAGGGGCAGCCTTCTCATCGGATGCACCATAATACGCGATGAGCTGAATTGTTGTAATAAGCCGGTCGATGGAGCGGTCGGCAGTCCGCTCCGTCCGTCCGCGCACGCGAGCCGTGTAGAAGACGGCATGCGAAGATTTTGGGTTCCGTTTCCGGGGAGTCGCGGTTTTTCAAAGGGCGATCGGGCTCGCCAAAGCGCGCACGGGCTTCGGGACCGCCGAACCTCGTCGAGCAGACCGGCTGGCCCTTTCGGGAACGTTGGTTCTGAAAGGCTGTTGCTGTTCCTGGGGAGGAAGAAGGTGACGCATGCCGATATTGAAGTCTGATGATAAGAGGAAGCTGTTTTCTTATCTCAAGGGGAAAGGGCCTCGGGCCAATTTTATCCACCGCATGCTGGCCGCGGCCGCAGGCCGGGAGACGGTAAGCGTCGGAGAAGAGATCACCATTCCCGTAGACCTCGCGCTCGGGCATGACGGAACTGCCGATGCGTTCTTGTCCGCCTGGCCGTCCGGGGGCAGCGTGGCTCTGCCTGCCCGGACCGTTTTCACCCTTGACCACCTTCTCCCCGCCCCGACAGTACCTGCCCGTGAACTCCACCGCAAGCTCCAGGAATTCGCCCGTCAACACCGGATACAATTGTTCTCCCGGGGAGAGGGCGTGTTGCACCAGGTGGTGGCGGAGCGGTTTACTCCCTCGCCCGGATGGATCATTGCCGGGGCGGACGGCCACGTGGCCACTGCGGGAGCGTTCGGCGCCCTTGCCTTCTCCGTATCCTCTGAGGACCTTGTCCCGGTCCTGTTAACGGGAAAGCTGACGTTGAAAGTGCCGCATGTCTATACCGTCGAAGTGACCGGCACGCTGTCTCCCCCGGTAACCGCGAGGGACCTGGGCCTTATGCTTTTAGGGCGGCTCGGCAAGGGCGAAGTAAAAGGGAAGGCTATCGGTCTTCAGGGCAAAGGGGTTTGGAGACTGACCCCGGCGGGGAAGATGTCGCTCTGTAATCTTATGGGAGAGACAGGGGCGGTGACCGGACTGATCATTCCGCCTGATGAAGCGGACAAGGCGACTTCCGCTGATCTGAAAGTGGCCGGGGAAACGCTGGAACCCATGATCGCCTGCCCTCCCTCTCCGGAGAATGTTCGGCCCTTGCGGGAAGTTGTCGGTACGCCTTTGACGCAGGTGCTCGTGGGAGGATGTGCGAGCGGGCGGCTTGAAGACATGCAGGAGCTGGTCAAGGGCCTTGCAGGCCGGTCCGTGCATTCTGATATAATACTGCTGGTAGTGCCGGCCTCGCAGGATGTCGTGCATCAGATGGAAAAAAAGGGGCTGTCCCGCGCGTTGCGGGAACAGGGCGCCCTCCTGCTTCCTCCGGGCTGCGGGCCCTGTCCGGGCAAGCACCTCGGACTTATTGCAAAGGGGGATCGCGTGCTCACAACCACGGTGCGCAATACTCCCGGCCGCATGGGTTCTGCTGAGGGAGAGATATACCTTGCGTCCCCGCGCGCGGCAGGCGCGGCTGCGGCCGCCGGCGCCGTCTCGTTGTTCATGCGGAAGCCGCCCGCATCTCGAAGGGGGCGGCCGGCGTCGAAGCACATAAACACCTAGTGCAGTGCCTCCAATGCTTCTTTACATTTGACGTGTCACCCCTTCGCACTTGCACGGGGCAAGCTCCGTGAAGGGTCTCCTGTGTTTGGAAGGCCGGGATTACAATATGATGAAAGGAGGAGGTGAACGATCTCGCTCTGCCGATAGAGAAGGGCGAATGGAAATCGTAAAAGGCTGCTGCTGAAAAGACATTGAGCTCTTATTACTCACTTAAGGAGGGTACACCATTATGGAAGGTAATCTTCCGCTGATTTCTTTGATAGCTCTGCTTATCGCGATTGTCGTCAGTGTCACCACGTCCCTCAATATCGGTACGTTGGCCATGGGACTGGCCCTGGTGGTCGGCAACTACATCGGCGGCGCTAAAATCGCCGACATCATCAAAGGCTATCCCACCAGTCTTTTTATCCTGCTGGCAGGCGTTACCTACCTCTTTGCCATCGCGCAGGTGAACGGCACCCTGGAAAAGATAACAAAGTACGCCATTAAAGCCGTGGGAGGGAATGTTGCGCTCCTGCCCATTGTCTTTTTCTTCCTCGCCTTCGGGATTTCGGCCATGGGCCCGGGCCAGATCACCACGGCGGCCCTGATGGCGGCTCCTGCAATGCTTCTGGCGGCAGAAGTCGGTATGTCTCCTCTCCTTATGGCACTTGTGGTCGGCAACGGAGCGCAGGCCGGAGCCATGTCTCCGATCGCGCCTCCCGGTATTATTACCGCCGATCTGGTCGGCAAGATGGGGATAACCGGAGTGAGCGGCACTCTCTGGCTGAATATGTTCATCGGCCATTTTGCGGTCGCGATCATCGCGTACCTTCTCTTCGGCGGACTCAAACTTCTGCGGGTGAAGAACCACAATCAGCGGAAAACGCTGATGGCCATGAAGATAACGCGCTTTAACCAGTCGCAGATCTATACCCTCGTCGGAATCGCCCTGCTCATCATAGGAAGTCTTACTATTAAGAAATTCGACATCGGCCTGAATGCCTTTATGATCGGCGCCATTCTCTCCCTGCTCAAGGTCGCTGATGAATCAAAGGCCATCAAGGCCATGCCGTGGGGGACGATCCTCATGGTGACGGGTGTCACCGTGTTGGTCCAGCTCATGAGCACGCTCGGCGGCATAGACCTCTTCGCGAGCATTATGGCCAAAGTCTCGACGCCTTACACCATAACGATGGTGGCCGGCTTCATTGCGGGCCTGATCTCGGTTTACGCCAGCACGACGGGGGTGATCCTTCCGATGTTCCTGCCCCTTGCGCCTGTCCTGCTCGAAAAGCTCGGAGGTTCACCGACGGATGTGACGCAGTTGATGCCGCTGCTTTCATCGATCATCGTGTGCGGCTTCATCGTCGACTTAAGCCCCCTTTCCACGACCGGCGCCGTGTTCCTGGCGAATGCCGCACCGGAGACCAACAAGACCAGGCTCTTCCGCGATATGCTCATCTGGGGACTGTCCATGTCCGTGGTCGGAGCGCTTATCAGCTGGCTGGCATTTACGGTGATGAGACTGCCGTAACGGAGCAGCCCGCGGTCAGCGCTGCTGTGCTTTGATACCAAAGAAGGGCATGATAACGCTCGGCGAAAAAGCGAGATCATGCCCTTCTTATTTTTTGCTCATCCGGATTACGGTTAAGGGGGGTATTGGTATTTGCGGCGGCAGGCGGGTGAATGTGCTTTAAAAAATACCTTTTCCCTGAAAGCACGGCATCTCCGGCACTTTCATTTTGTTGCTATGCTAAGATCGCCTTGCGGAGAAAAGCGGCTATCTTGTCGGCCGAGCCCTCTTTAAATCTCATGCCGGCCGTGTAAATCGTGATCTTTCCCCCGTTGAACCTTTTTTCAATTGCCTTTAAATTGCAGCGAACTACCATGCCCCGTACATCGATGCTGTTCTCCTTGTCCTTGAGCGTGAACAGAAGTTCGTTGCCGATATTCAGTCTTCTGTCCACTTTCAGGGCGGCTCCGCCGAAACTCATATTAATGATCTCCGCGTTATTTGCCAGGTTCAACTTGCCGTTGATCTCCAGCAGGTCCAGGCTGAATCTCCTATGCCGCCTTTTTTCCATCATCATCATGAGTCGCCTCCGATTTTTAGCCGCAGTAACGTTCAGTCAAGATTGTGCGCGAGTCTGTAGAGCTCCGGATACTCATTTTTTGCCAACGTCGATTCTTCCCTGAGCAGCCTGAGCGCTTCCGGAATATGCTTTAAAAAATATTTTTTGCCCTTGACCTCGGAAAGGAACCCGTACGCGCCGAGGGCCTGCATGTGGCGCTGGAGACGGCAGAGGATGAGGCTGTCGATGAACGTTTTTTCGTTAAAGCCCTTCGACTGTTTTTTCATTTCGCTCACGTAGTGCCCGATCAACCCTTCACGAACGGAATCATCAAGCCGGTGGTACGGGTCCCAGAGGATCGAGGCGATGTCATACGCCGCGGGCGCCATCCGGGCCCCCTGGAAGTCGATCACGCGCGGGATGCCGCCGCGGGTGATCATGATGTTCTGAGACTGAAAATCCCGGTGGATCACGCCCTTGGGGAAGGCGTCAACTGTCTGCGCAAGATGACGGAACTCGTCATCAATGGTCCGCCTGTTTTTGAGGGGCGTTTTTTTCAGTCCGAGAACGAACCGCTCCAGAAAATACCCGGTTTCCCATCGCAGATAATCATAATCGAATATACGCGCCTGAAGCAAGGGGCATTCGTGGATGTTTTTCGTGGCTGTCGCGTGGAGTTTGATGAGGATGTCGAGCACGCGGCGATAGATATCTCCGATGTGCCCATTGGTGTGGGGGAGCTTCATATATGAGTACAGGCTTGTATCGCCAAGGTCTTCGAATAAAGCGGCCTTGCGCGGCTCGTCAGTCGATATGAGCTTCGGCACGGGCACGGTATGGGAGGAGAAGAACCGCGTGTAGACGAGGTGGCGCTCGTAGTCCGGGTCATCCGGTTTGCACTCCATGAGCACCGCCGACCTGGTCCCGTTCCGCACGCGAAAATAGCGCCGGTCGGAACCGCCGAGGCCGATGAGGATGGCGTCGGCCCAGAGTGCGGAGTGCGGAGTGCGGAATGCGGAATTAATACTGTCATTCCCCCGAGGGCGGGAATCCAGGTTTTTAAATCCATGTTCATCCGTGGCAGAGGAAGCCTCTCCAAAATACTGCATAAAGAGAGGCTCGCTCAGCGAGATACGTTTCTGTTCCGCGGCATGAAGCGTTGGCTGCATCTCTGATTCCGAGAGTTCGATCGAATAGTCCGGGCCGAGAATACTATTCGTCTGAGTGCCGGACACGCGCGCACCCGGGAGAATGATGCAGTTCCTGAGCCGGGCGCCGCCGCTGATCTCGCTCTTTGCCTCCACCACCACGGAA
>DATDRO010000157.1:0-8658 GCA_035291685.1 Nitrospirota bacterium
GATCGGAGAGCTGCTGCAGGTCCTGTCAGGCGTCAAGGCAGGCGACAAAGTGGTGATAAATCCGCCGAAGAAATTGAAAACCGGATCGAGGGTCTCGATCAAAGAAGGATAATGGAAAAAGCCAAACCTCCTATCGTTGAAATAACAAACCTCACGAAGACCTACCGCCGGGGCGTCCAGGTCATCCCGGTGCTTGAGGAGATCACCCTCGACATCGCTGATGGAGAATTCCTTGCCCTCATGGGACCGTCCGGTTCCGGCAAGAGCACACTTCTCAACATCATCGCGGGCATCGACAAGGCGGACCGGGGAGCGGTCAATGTTGCGGGAGTGGACATCTCCGCCTTGAGCGAGACCGATCTGGCCCGCTGGCGCGCGATCAACGTCGGGTTCATTTTTCAGTTCTACAACCTCATCCCGGTGCTTACGGCATTCGAAAACGTGGAGCTGCCGCTTCTGTTGACGACACTTTCCCGGAGCGAGCGGCGGGAGCATGTGGAGACCGCCCTGAGCATCGTCAACCTTCTCGACCGCGTGGACCACTATCCGTCACAGCTTTCCGGCGGCCAGCAGCAGCGGGTCGCCATCGCCCGCGCCGTTGTTACCGACCCGACCATCATCGTGGCCGACGAGCCCACGGGCGACCTGGACAGGGTCTCCGCCGAGGACGTGCTCGGGCTCATGGCCCGCCTGAACAATGAGTACGGCAAGACCATCATCATGGTCACGCACGATCCGAAGGCGGCCGAGAAGGCGCATGTGATCAGGCATCTTGAGAAGGGTATCCTGAACAATGTTCATTCTTAAGCTCCTCACGCGGAACGCTTTTCGCCACAAGCTCCGCTCGATCCTCACCATCACCGGCGTGGCCATCGCCGTTCTCGCCTTCGGTCTGCTGCGCACCCTCGTGGGGCTCTGGTACCTCGGCGTCGAGTCCTCGAACGCGTCACGCCTCGTCACCCGGAACGCCATCTCCATCATCTTTACCCTCCCCATCTCATACAAGGACAGGATCCGCCAGGTCCCGGGAGTAAAGATCGTGTCGTATGGAAACTGGTTCGGCGGAATATACATAGACGAAAAAAACTTTTTTCCTAATTTCGCCGTGGATCCCCGGAACTACCTCGAGCTCTATCCCGAGTTCGTGCTGCCGCCGGACCAGAAGAAGGCCGTCATTCTCGACCGTAAGGCGGCGGTGGTTGGACGCAAACTGGCCGACCGCTTCAAATGGAAGCTCGGTGACCTCGTCACCCTCAAGGGGACCATCTTTCCGGGTCAGTGGGAATTCATCGTACGCGGCATCTACCGTGGGGCGCAAAAGAACACGGACGAGACGCAGTTTTTCTTCCACTGGGACTATCTGAACGAGACCCTGAAGAAAACCGTGCCGCGCCGGGCGGACCAGGCCGGGTTCTACATGATCGGATTGACCAACCCGGACAAAGCGGCCGATGTCTCGGTGGCAATAGACCGCATGTTCAAAAACTCGCTGGCCGAGACCCTCACGGAGACCGAGCGGGCCTTCCAGATGAGCTTCGTCTCCATGACCGAGGCGATCGTGATCGCGATCCAGATCGTCTCGTACGTGGTCATCATCATTATCATGGTGGTGGCCGCGAACACCATGGCCATGACCGCGCGGGAAAGGATCGCCGAGTATGCCACGCTCAAGACCCTCGGGTTCGGGGCCCGGCATATCGCGGGGATCGTGTTCGGCGAATCGCTCGTCATTTCCCTGGCAGGCGGCGTTGTCGGGGTCATCTTCACTTTCCCGGCGGCCCATTGGATAGAAACCGAATTGAGCCAGTTCTTCCCGGTCTTCAATGTGTCGCCCCTTACGGTCTATCTGGATCTGCTGGCCGCGGCCACGGTGGGAACAGTGGCAGCGATCTTCCCGACATGGAGAGGCGCGACCATCCCCATCGCGGAGGGACTGAGGAGGATAGGGTAAAACGTGCAACGTACAGCGTTCAACGTGCTGGAAAAGCATAAAAAATAATCAGGAGACGCATATGAAACTTGAAGATATGGATGTGTTTAAGCGTGGACATGAAATGACGCTGCGAGTATATAAAGTTACTGCTGATTTTCCTGAATGTGAACGTTTTGGCCTGATAAGCCAGATGCGAAAAGCTGCCGTTTCCATCTGTTCAAATCTTGTAGAGGGGTATCACCGTGCTGGCAAGAACGAGTTCAAACACTTTATCAGTATCGCGAGAGGTTCGTGTGGCGAGTTACATTATCAGCTAATGCTATCCAAAGATCTCGGCTATATAAACGAAAGGACGTTTACGGAAATATCTGAAACGTGCGAACGCGTTATCAGGATGCTGAGCAAACTTTACAGTTCCATAAAATAACGTTGCACGTTGTACGTTGTACGCTGCACGCTGCACGTTGTACGTTGCACGAACCATATGCACATCCCCTACTCCTATAGTTTCCGCAATCTCTGGACGCGACGGCTCACCACCGTGCTCACGACGTCGGGCATGGCCCTCGTGGTCTTCGTCTTTGCGGCGACCCTGATGCTCGCGGAAGGGCTCCGAAAGACGCTGATCGAGACCGGTTCGTACGATAACGTCGTGGTCATCCGCCGGGGCGCGCAATCCGAGGTGCAGAGCGGCATAGACCGGAACCAGGCGTCCATCGTGGAAACCGTGCCGCAGATCGCCATCGGGCAGAATGGCGGGCAGCTCCTCGCCAAGGAGCTGGTCGTGCTCATCACCCTTCCCAAACGCGTGAGCGACAAGCCATCGAACGTTGAGATCAGGGGGATCGATGAATGCTCGCTCGCGCTGCGTCCCCAGGTAAAACTGGTGGAAGGACGCATGCCGAGGCCCGGCTCGTCCGAGGTCATCGCGGGCCAGAGCGTGGCCAAACGCTTCAAGGGCGCGGGGATGGGCGAAACGCTCCGCTTCGGCATGCGGGACTGGACCGTCGTCGGAATATTTTCAGCCGGCAAAACAGGCTACAGTTCCGAGATATGGGGAGACGTGGACCAGCTCATGCAGGCGTTCCGCAGGCCGGTCTATTCATCGGTCCTGTTCAAGCTGCGGGACCCCTCGGAGTTCAATGCGGTCAGGGACAGGTTGGGAGGCGACCCCCGGCTGACGATCGAAGCAAAACGCGAGACACGGTATTACGCCGACCAGTCGGAGATGATGACGAAATTCCTGAGCATCCTCGGCGTCACGCTCACGATCATATTCTCGCTCGGCGCGATGATCGGCGCGATGATCACCATGTATGCCGCCGTGGCCAACCGGACGAACGAGATCGGGACCCTGCGCGCCGTCGGATTCGAGCGGAAAAGCATCCTTGTCGCCTTTCTGGCGGAGGCGCTGTTTTTAGGTCTCATTGGAGGTCTCGTCGGGCTGTTCTTTGCGTCGTTCATGCAATTCCTCACGATCTCCACGGTGAACTGGCAGACCTTTTCGGAACTTGCCTTTTCCTTCACCCTGACCGGCGAGATCGCCCTTCAGTCCATCCTCTTTTCACTTGTCATGGGGTTCGTGGGCGGCGTACTACCCGCGTTCAGGGCGGCGAGGATGAATATCGTCGACGCGCTCAGGACAACGTGATCCGCCCGGCGTTTTCGGTAATCCTTCAGCTACAGGGTATAAATTGGCAGGGGGCAGTGGCCCTTGAGCGATAGACGCGCTTTTAAGTGCCCCGCAGATCATGGCAAAACCCACTTATCCCAAAGCAGGCGCGTGCGAAGCGTAAGCGCTGCAGGGACAGGGACGTATATCCTTGTGCAACCATTGCCCAATTTGCACGCTTGCGCGGCAGAGCGAAAGGGTTGCTGCCCCCGTAACTGAAGGATTACCGTCTTCGTCATATTCTGTTGTCAATCAAGATATGAATCCTTTATAATACCCCATGGACATCAGAGAGATACTCAGGAACAATCCACTCGTGCTCGCGCCCATGGCAGGGGTGACCGACCTCCCCTTCCGTGTCATCTGCAGGGAGCTCGGCGCCGGTCTCGTGTTCTCCGAGATGGTGAGCGTCGAGGCGGTGATCCGCGAGCACAAAAGAACATTCGAGATGCTCCGCACCGAGCCGGCGGAAAGGCCGGTCGTGTTCCAGATCTTCGGCTCGAAGCCGGAGTCCATGGCCGAGGCCGTCAGCATCCTGTCTTCTCTTCCGATAGACTTCGTCGACATCAACATGGGCTGTCCGGCTCCCAAGGTGCTCAAAAGCGGCGCAGGCTCGGCGCTCCTCCGGGACAAAGAGCTCGCCCGGGACATTATGGCCGCGGTCGTGAAAGCTTCATCCGTTCCGGTGACGGTCAAGATACGGCTCGGGTGGGATTCGACGAGTATCACGGCCGTGGAGCAGGCGCAGGCGGCGGAATCCGCTGGGATCGCTGCTGTCACGGTGCACGCTCGCACCAAGTGCCAGGGCTTCTCCGGCTGCGCGGACTGGGGCATGATCAAAGAAGTAAAGAATTCCGTGGGCATCCCGGTGATAGGGAACGGGGACGTCCGTTCGGCCCAGGACGCGAAAAGAATGAAGGAGGAGACCGGCTGCGACGGCATCATGATCGGCAGGGCGTGCCAGGGAAACCCCTGGCTCTTTCGTGAGGCAAAAGGGCTCCTGGAAACCGGCGTCGAGCCCGCCCCTCCCACGCTGGAAGAAAGGTCGGCGCTCATTTTTCGCCACCTGAATGAAATGGTAAAGCTGCTCGGAGAAACGATGGGCGTTCGCGAAATGCGCAAGCATCTTGCCTGGTACACGAGAGGCCTCCGGAACGGCGCCGAGTTCCGTGACAGCGTGAATTATCTTGCGCGCGTACATGACGTGAGAGAGGAATTGAAAATATTTTTTGACACCCTCTCACATCAGTGAGCCGCCTCCCGTAGCATGTATTATGCAGGAATGCCCGTCGACAGCCAAAGCCGGCCTCCAATGCCCCTCTTTTTGCACGTGTTTTTGGGTTATTTGACAGGCAAAATGTTTTATGCTACCTTGAGATTAGACAGAGCGAGCGGAACAATACGCTCTGCGGCAAAGAAATGTTGTTGCTTTGGAGGATAACAACCATGAAACTTACACCGCAAATCACCTTTAAAGACATCCCTCGTTCCGATGCAGTCGAAACAGCGATCCTCGAAAAGGTTTCCAAGCTGGAAAGGTACTCTGACAGGATCATGGGCTGCCGGATAGCTGTCGAAGCGGTACAGCAGCGCCAGCATCAAGGCAAGCTCTACACGGTGCGCATTGATATTACCATTCCGGGTGGGGAGATCGTGATAAAGCGCGAGAAGAACGAGGACCTCTATGTCGCGATACGGGACGCCTTCGACGCGGCAAAAAGAAAGTTGGACGGCCATTCAGAACGCAAGCGCGGCGATGTCAAGGTCCATGAAGCGCCACCGAAAGGACGCGTTGTGAAACTCTTTCCCGAGGAGGATTACGGGTTTATTGAAACATCCGACGGAAGGGAAGTCTATTTTCACCGGAACAGCCTCATAGCTCCCGTTTTCGACAAGCTTAAAGAAGGGACCGAAGTGGCCTTCATCGAAGAGCAGGGGGATAAAGGCCCGCAGGCATTGCGGGTCACTGTCGCGTAATGCAGCGGGGGACGACGGAGGATGGCTGCTCTGCAAGGTCAACTCCGTCTCCCCCTCATCTCTCCTGATCGCCTTTTTCCGCTGCGATTAATTCCCGTATCATTCCGAATTCCGAAATCCGCATTCCGCACGCCTTGTTCCTCATTCTTGCCCGTGACCCTTGACCCCTGACCCTTGCCCCTGAATCCGAACCCTGTCCCCCACCCTGATACCCGACCCTGCCGCGGTCTCGATCACCCACAGAACAGGCTTGCCCGACGGATACAGGTCCAGGCTCCCGGGTCTGCAATTCTGATATACCTGGACGACCTTTCTGTCCTGGCCGACAAAAATAATGTCTATCGGGAAATCCACGCTTCCCATCCAGAACGTTACCTCTACCAGGTCCTCGAACACGAACAGAGCCGCCTCGTCCGCTGCCAGCCGCCGAAAGCCTTGCAGACCTTTTGTTCTCAGGTCATCAGTATCACAAAAGAGCGCAACACGGAACGTTCTCTCCAGGGCCTTCTTGCCGGCGGATGTTACTATCACGTTCTTCCGGCTTGCCTGGCCCGTGACGACAGGCAGCTCTGCGCCGTTTCCGATCTTCACCTCAACAACAAGGACCAGAATGCCGACCGCGACCGTGATGGCCGTTATCAAAGCTCCTACGCGGAAATATTCCATAAAACCTATGTCCACCTTTCTTTTCGCCTGCTGCGCCACGATCAGGTTCGCGACAGAGCCGATCAGCGTAAGGTTTCCTGCCAGGGTGCTGCTCATGGCCAGCGCAAGCCAGATGAATTTACCGCCGCCGAGCGAAAGCGTCAACGGCTTGAGAAGCATCACCGCGGGTACGTTGCTCACCACATTGGAAAGGAACGCCGAGACGAGCGACAGGCCCGCGATCTGACCTGCGGGAGACAATATCGACAGATCGCCGATCCATTTGATCGCGGCACCGGCAAGTCCCGACTCCTCCACGCCGTGCATCACCACGAACAGCCCGGCAAAGAACGCGAGAAGCGTCCAGTCCACGCCTTCCAGTATCCTCTCCGTGCGCACCCTGCCGATGAGCAGCAAGGCCACCGCGCCTGCTGCCGCAGTGAGAGAATAAGGATGCCCGAGTGAAAAGGAAACGAGCACGCCAGCGCACACAAGCAGCGACTTGACAAGCAGCGCCTTTCTCACCTGATACCGGGGTATCACGGGACGCGAAGGAAACGCTTTCGTGCCCATCTCTTTCCGGTATAGGAACCAGATCACGGCAATGCAAACAACAAATCCCGCAAGCGCAACAGGGAACAGCGATCCCAGGAACGAAAGATAAGGGATCTTTGAATAGATGCCGATGAGCATGTTCTGGGGATTGCCCGTGACGGTCATGACGCTTCCGATGTTCGATGATGTCGCGAGCGCGAGCAGATACGGCATGGGGTTCACGCCAAGCTGCGCAGTGACCTCAAGGATGATCGGAGTATAAAGAAGGCAGATGGTGTCATTCACGAACAGGGCTGAGAGCAGCCCGGACGAGAGGACCACAAAGATAAGAAGCTGGAACGGCGTGCGTGACAGCGACAGTATCTTGTCCGCCATAAGCTCGAAGAAACCGGCTGTCCTGAGGTAGACCGTGATGATCATCATGCCGAGCAGGAGGAGAAGGGTGTGCATGTCGATCGCGGCAAAAGCCTGATCAAGCGTGAGCACCCCCGCGACCACCATGAGCACCGCGCCCACGAGCGCTCCTGCAGGCCGGTCAATGCGAATGCGCGGTATCTGGCGCAGGCCGATGAAGATGTAGGTGATGATGAAGATGATGAGCGCGGTGATCACGAGGGCCACTTTAACATGAACAGGCATGAAAGTTCAAGCCTCGTGTGCGCTGAAAGAGATTGCAGATCTCCTCGAAATTCATTATACTATGGTAAGGAAGACAATAAAGAGTTTTGAGGGAAAATGATGTTTCAGGACCTGACCCCAAAATTTCTTTTCAATATTTCCTTTATCGCATTCAAAGAAAGGCATTGCAATGTTCAAATTTAAATCTATTTTCACTTTTACACTACTATTCGTTATGATGGTTCTATTTCATTTCACACATTCAGGCCTGGGAATTGCTAGTATGGCTGAAAACGACGAATTTAGCGAGGAAGATACTCGTCTCGATACCGAAGCATATTATCTTCTCTTTAACAGAGACTATAAAACACTTGAACAAAGGTTTAAAAGTTATATTGATGCGTACGCCGGCGGCAAAATTACTGCTGAAGATATCTCTAACAAATTTGATCGCTTTCTACGAACTCCGGGACTTGAGGCTCAATTCAATGAGTGGATTAATACTTATCCTAGATCATACTCTGCTCGCCTAGCCCGTGGTATATACCATATTGCAAACGCATGGGTATTGCGCGGAGGTAAATTTGCTGGCGAAACAAGTGATGATCAGTTCCAAAGATTTAGCGGTGAACTCAAAAATGCTCAGTCGGACATCGAGGCGTCTCTCAATTTATTTTCTCGCCCGATCGAGAGCTATCGTTATCTGATACGAGTATCAAAGGGATTATCTCTCGAAAAGGAGCGCGAGTTTCTTGATGAGGCGCTAAAGATCGATCCTAAGGCATTTTATCCACGCTCTGAATACCTTAGTGCCATTACACCAAAATGGGGCGGCAACAACGATTTGATGGCCGAATTCATTAATGCAAGCAAAAAATCACAAATGAATGCCAAGCTGATGAATAGACTCGAGAGTGATTATTATTCTTATCTGGCAGAACAATCATATCTTGATAAGGATTTCAAGACCTCTAGTGCCTATTATCTCAAATCATACATGGCCTACAAGAGACCGGGAACTTTGTACAAATCGGGAAGGGCTGCGAATGATGGCGGGTTCAAAGATCTTGCATTTTCCCTTTTTGATGAATTGGCAAAAAAACATACTAAATATCCGACTGGCTTTACTGAGCGTGGTTATCTGTATGAAAGTTACTTCAAAGACTATGATAAGGCAATTAACGATTATCTTATTGCATCTGATCTTGGGAACAGCTGGGCGCAAAATCGAATTGGATGGTTTTATATGACCGGCACT